>CAJYBL010000031.1 GCA_913064995.1 uncultured Alphaproteobacteria bacterium | reverse complement strand
GCCCCGTCACCAAGCGCGTCGAGTGCCGCGCCATAACCTTGGCTGTCATGCGCTTTAATGGCGGCGTCAAGGCTTGGAAAGACGCTTAAAACGGTACGTTCGGCAATGCCTGCCTCGTAAACCGCTTGGGCGACGCCGCGCGCCAGATATTGCCCGCCGCAGGCTTCAACCGCTGGTCCAGCCAGCTTGGCATAGGCCTCGACTTTGCTGATGTCAGAAATGCTGTGATAGGTTGTGATCCAATAGGCCTTTGGCATTTGACGCTCCTGTTAACGGTATATTCTAATCATTTAGGCGGGGGTTTCCCCAATGACTGTGCAACGTTCCATATAGCGTGGTTCATCATCGGGATAATCCATAACGGCAAAATGCATCAAGGAACGATTATCCCAAATCAGCAGATCACCCTCATTCCACCGGTGCCGGTATAAAAATTGCGGCTGGATTGAATGTTGATACAGAAATTCAAGAATGGCCTGACTTTCAGCAGCATCAAGCCCGTCAATATGCGAGGTAAAACCCGGATTCACAAACAGGCTTTTGCTGTTATTTTCAGGCTTGGTGCGAACAAGAGGGTGGCGTGCGCGATTGGCACCATCCATATCATTTTCGACAATGACTGGCTTGGCATACTGGGTGCGGGCTGCCACTTCAAAATCATGCCATGCGTAAAGCGGGTCAAGAATGGCTTTCATGCCGTCACTCAAGGCTTCATAGGCAGCCGCCTGATCGGCAAAGATTGTATCACCTCCCACTGGCGGGATGGTTTTGGCATGAAGCAAAGATGCCTGGGCTGGGCGGTCACGAAATGACACATCCGAATGCCAATAGGTGCCAGCCCCTTTTCGCCCTTTGGGTTTGCCGTCTGTACTCACCTGATTTGATACACGGTAAATTTCTGGATGATCAGGATGGATATAGCGGCTAACCGTGTCTTGCAGCGGGCTTTCGTTTGGATCGCCGAATAAGGGGCCGAAATGCCGTGACAAGGCAATATGCTGTTCGCTTGATAGGGTTTGATCATGGATTACCATCAGGCCGCCAGCGTCAACCCACGCCCCAACCAGATCTTGTGCCAGATTGTCACTAAAGCCCGAAGCCAGATCAAGGCCGAATATTTCGGCACCAAAACCTTGTGTTAACGGCCTGATTTCATAATCCATAATATATACCCCATTTGCAAAAGGGCCGCTGATACGGCGGTTTTATTTGGTGGTTTTATTCGGCAGCTTCGACAATACGAATTTCACGGATTGCACCGCCATCAAGCGCATCAAGTGCCGCGCCATAGGCAGCGCCATCATGCGTGCTGATTGCCGCATCAAGCGAATCAAATTCGATCAAGACCGTGCGTTCAAGAACGCCAGCCTCATAGACTTTTGCCGGTGTGCCACGAGCCAGAAACCGGCCACCACCAGCCGAAATAGCAGGCCCAGCCAAGGCCGCATAGGCGGCTAGTTTTGTGTCATCAATGACTTTTTGATAAGTGCTAATCCAATAAGCTTTGCGCATTTTACATTCCGTTTTGCCCGCAATTATTTAAAAGCCAAACTCTTGGTTTTGCGGGATCGAAACCAGATCTGGATCAAGAAAGAACATCCATGTTACTAAGATGTTCGGTGAAGATGAAAAAGTTTGGCAGGCGATTTGGCGAATTACAACTGGAAAATATTTGCCTGTTCTGCGGTTTTTGATACTATATATTTCTAACGGCAGATACGATTGTTTCTTTCTTTTGCGCGCGCCGAAGCTGTGACCTTGTAAGCTAATGCCATGATTTTTGATTTCATTTCGATTTGGGGAAAGTAAGACTTAAAAAATGCCATCCGATCCCCAATCAGACCAGATTATTCCTCATGTTGAAGGTTTTTTTCACGCGGCAAGCAACACCATCAGCTATGTGGTAAAAGATCCGCAAAGCAATGCCTGTGCGATCATTGACAGCGTTCTTGACCTTGATTACGCCGCTGGCAAAATTGCCTATACGCATGCTGATATGATTATTGATTATGTTGAAAAACACCAATTATCAGTTGAATGGCTTATCGAAACGCATGTTCATGCTGATCATTTATCGGCTGCCCCTTATATCCAGCAGGAACGCGGTGGTAAAATCGGCATTGCCAAACAAATTGTCGAGGTGCAGGAAGTCTTTGGCAAAATGTTCAATGCTGGTACCGAATTCCAGCGTGATGGCAGCCAGTTTGATGTATTGTTCCAAGATGGAAGTCGCTATTTGATTGGCGAAATGCCGGCCTATGTGATGCATACTCCCGGCCATACCCCTGCTTGTATGACGCATGTGATTGGCGATGCGGTTTTTGTTGGTGACACGCTGTTCATGCCTGATGGCGGCACTGCACGCGCCGATTTCCCGGGTGGTGATGCCGCCCAGCTATATCAGTCCATCCAGAAGATTCTGGCACTTGATGACGCAATGCGGATTTTTGTCTGCCATGATTATGGCCCTGACGGGCGGTCTATTGCGTGGCAAACAACGGTTGCTGAAGAACGCGCCAAAAATATTCATATTGGCAAAGGCGCAAGCGAGGCCGATTTCGTGGCGATGCGGTTGAAACGTGATGCCACGCTTGCCATGCCAGCCTTGATCATGCCGTCAATTCAGGTGAATATGCGGGCAGGGCATATGCCCGCTGCCGAGCCGGATGGCGATGTCTATCTAAAGGTTCCTATTTCGGGATTAAAATCCAAAAAATCTTCCTAATTTTACTGGCTTTGACGCGATTGGTTGGCTAAGTTCGCCCAACCGTGACTCATTCAAAAGATTATTGTTACCAAAGGAAAATAGATGACGATTGCGTGGGCAAGCTTTACCCCGATTAGCGCCTTTCTTGGCGGCTGTTTAATTGGGCTGGCAGCATTACTGCTGATGGTGTTTCAAGGCCGCATTATGGGCGTTAGCGGCATTATTGGTGGATTGTTCGGAACCGCATCACCGGCCGAGCGCGGCTGGCGGCTGGCATTTTTGCTCGGTGCGGTGGCTGGCCCGATTATATGGCAGGCTGTGACCAAGGCACCAATCATCTGGCAGGCGGTGGCCAGCGGGCCGCAATTCTATATCGCGGCCTTTTTGGTTGGGCTTGGCACGGCAATCGGGTCGGGCTGTACATCGGGACATGGCATTTGCGGCCTTGCCCGACTTTCGCCACGGTCATTGATTGCGGTGATGGCCTTTATGACAAGCGCGGTGGCGACTGTTGCCATCGTCAATCATATTTAGCGGCGGGGACAGATCATGACACGTTTGATAACAGCTTTGATCATCGGCGCGATTTTTGGTACCGGCCTTGCCATTGCTGGCATGTTGAATCCCAGTAAAGTTGTTGGGTTTCTTGATATTTTTGGGGATTGGGATCCGTCATTGGCATTTGTGATGGGCGGCGGTGTTCTGGTGAATGCTATTGGCCACCGCTTTGTGATGAAACGCAAAGCGCCAATCCAAAGCGCCACATTTTCAATGCCGACCTCAACCAATATTGACAAGCCGCTGGTGATCGGCAGTGTGATTTTTGGGGTTGGTTGGGGACTTGCCGGTCTGTGTCCGGGACCCGTGGTCGCAAGCCTGCTTCTCAATGGCCAAGCGATGCTGCCGTTTTTTGGTCTTTTGATTACTGGTCTTCTGGTTGGCCAAATTGTGATGCGCCGTCTGACTTAGCCTTTTAGCCGGATAAGGCTGCTAATATTGTTGAAGGACTGATGCAATGGATATCGATTTTGACGCCCCGCTTGATTATCTGCCGCGGATCAAAAACTATTATATTGGTCTTGGCTATGGCAAACCCTATGAATGGGCCAAGCTTGATGACGTGCCTTTTGCCAATTTGCAAAAGCCACTTTCGGCGGCGCGTATTGGCATTGTCACTACAGCATCACTTTTCAATCCGGCAAACGGCGAGCAGGGGCCAAGTGCGCCCTATAATGGCAAGGCCAAATTTTTCACCTGCTATGCCGAACCTATCGCCCCGTTTCCCGATGTAAGAGTGGCGCATATTGCCATTGATCGGGCGCATACAACCGCAAGCGATATGGCAAGTTATTTCCCGCTTGCGGCGTTATTGCGGCTTGCCGATACCGGATATATCGGGCCTGTATCACCAAATTTCTATGGATTGCCAACCAACCGTTCGCAGCGCGTCACCACGCAAACCGATTGCCCAAAATTGTTATCCTTATGCCAGGCTGATGCGGTCGACGCGGTTGTTATGGTGCCAAATTGCCCTGTATGCCATCAATCAATGGCTTTGGCGGCGGCGCATCTTGAAGCGGCTGGTATTGCAACGGTGATCATGGGCTGTGCGCGTGATATCATTGCCTATGTTGGGGCACCTCGCCTTTTGTTTAATGATTTGCCGCTTGGCAATGGTGCGGGCTTACCGCATGACCAGCCTTCGCAGGATCTTGCCGCGAAATTGGCGGTTGATTTGCTGGTTGATGCAACCGCGCCGCGCACGATCAAACAATCACCACTTCAATGGGCGGGGGCGGCTGACTGGAAAAAGGATTATTCCAATATTGCGCTTTTATCAGAGGTTGAAATTGCCCGTTTGCGTGCCGAATTTGACGCTGTCAAAAAAGACGCTGCAAAATTGAAACAGGCTCTTTAGTCCAAACGGTTCGCGGTTAATTAAGCTTGTTGATTTCGGCTTCAAGCGCCTTTGCTGGCCCCGAACCTGGTTCCATTAGTTTCAGTAATGCCGTCCATGCAATGCGCGCGGTTCCGTCATTGCCAGCAAGGCGGGCAAGATGCCCCTCAAAAAACAGCGTTTGCGGATTGTTTGGCGCAATATTCTTGGCGACAGCAAGCGCCGCTGTTGCTCGTGTGATATCGGCAGATGTGGTTCCAGACGCAAGGATCAATTCAAGAAAGCTTAGCTGGACGTCAAGATCATCAGGCGCTGATCGGGCAGCAGTGGCAAGCGCTTCAAGTGCCTTTTCGTTCTGGCCAAGAACATCATAGGCGCGGGCAAGCCGAACCCAGCCATCGGTATCATCAGGCGTTTCGACAAGCCGGTCTTCAAGCCGCTTTACCATGCTGGCAATCATTTCATTGCGCTCAGCCTCGGTCATATTGGCAGCATCGGCCATCGCTTGGGCATCGGGTCCGGCTGGTGCGGCGGCGGTGGTTTGTTCGGGCGGTAATGTGATATTGCCAGCCTCGGCGGCGCGTTGCATATTTTCACGAACAAGCGTCACCCATGGCGCATCAGGGTTTGAGACGGCAAGCAATGCCTGCCATTGGCCAATGGCAATGGCATAATCACCATCTTGAAATGCTGCCAAACCGGCAAGGAACAGCGCGCGCGGTTCGGCTGGGTCAGCCTCAAGAACGGTTTTGATCAAAGCGCGGGCAGGGATTGTAACCTGTCCATCGGCGGCGCGGCTCAATGCTTCGGCAAGCATCGAGGTGATAGCGATATCGCCTTTGGTGATGTCGATGGCGGTTCTAAGCGCACGGATTTCGGTTTCATTATCATTCACATTGGCCGCTGCCTGAGCCAATAAAAGCCATGCCTCAACATCATTTGGTGATGCCTCGGTTGCCTTGATTGCATCACGAAGCGCGGTTGCTGCCGCATTCTGGTTTTGACTGGCACCAGCCTTGGCGGCGGTGATTTCCGCGCTACGGCTGGCAAAAGGGCGGTCGGGGCTTTGTGGGTTGCCAATACCAAGATAAATCACCAATGACAATGCCGGCACCAAAAGGCTAATCGAAATGTTGCGCGGCGTTAAAATTGACGTTCCGCTTTGCCCCAGCCGATCCATCTCGGTGCTAAGCCCAAGCAGCCGCCGGTCAATGTCGCGGCAGGCGGTAGCATGTTCTTCGGCGTTGATACTGCCATTGGCTTGATCGGCATCACAACGCTGGCGTTCGGCCTGTAGAAGATCAATTTTGCTGAATAGCGCGGCGGTTTGTATATCGGTTGATTGATGTGGGCGGCCACGGCTGATGATCCACAGCAACAGCCCGGTTAAACCAAGCCCGATGATAATCGCGCCGATAATCACCGGCAGGCTGGCAAGTGACAGATTATTCAAAATTTGCGTGGTCATGTTTTTGGCCTGTTTTCACTGTCGCGGCTTGCCAGCATTTTTTCGATACGCGCGCGCTCGGCGGCGTCTAATTCAGTGGCAATGGCTGCGCCGCGCTGACGACGTGCCATCATCACAATCAGCCCGCCAAGAAGAATAAACCCAAGCGGGGAAAGCCATAGAAATAATGTTGCCTGATCAAGCGGCGGGTTAAGCAGCACATAATCCCCATATTTTGCGCGAAGCTGGTCAATGATTGCGCCATCGCTGGTGCCGGCGGCAATTTGGCTCCGAACTTCGCGGCGAAGATCCCGGGCAAGATCGGCATCGCTGTCATCAATTGATTGATTTTGACAAACAAGACAGCGCAATTGTTTGGATAGATTGCGCGCGCGTTCTTCAAGCACCGGATTGGCCAGCATTTCTTCGGCGGTAATGGCGTATGCCGGTGTGGTTGTGGCGCTGATAAACACAAGGCCAATGGCCATATTCAAAAGGACAAGCCCGATGAGGATATGCGTCCGCCATAAACCCGTTGCTATCATCATGATCCAAGCGCCTCTAATGCCGGAAAAATCGTGGTTTCAAGAACGCCGCGGGTCAAAGGCCCCGCATGGCGTAGCTTTACCACGCCATTAGAATCAAGAAGATAGGTTTCCGGCACGCCATAAACGCCCCATTCAATGCCGGTTCGGCCATCAGCATCCATGCCAATCGCCTGAAATGGATTACCATATTGCTGTAGAAAGGCGGTTGTGTCTTCGCTGCGATCTTTATAGGCAATGCCAAGAATGGCAACGCGTTTTGACAGCATTTCAAGCGCGGGTGCTTCGGCGCGGCAAGGCGCACACCATGACGCAAAGAAATTCACCAAAACCGGTTTGCCCTGAAACATCGTCACTGACACGTTGTTGCCAGTTGTTGATCCAGTTTGGACAAGCCGTGGTAAATTGGTTTGCGGTGCTGGCTTATCAACAAACACTGATGGTAATTGGGTTGGATCACGACTGCCAGATAAAGTGCCGTAAAGCGCCATCCCGCCAACCAAGGCCAGAATGCCAAATGCCACAAGCGGCAACAGGAATGACAGGCGCATCTGGCTCATCAGGCACCACCATCTGACGTGGATAGAGCGCTTGCTGCATTTTGCGGCAGACTTGACTGTTTGGTCGCGGCGCGTTGACGTCCGAATGCGGCAATCAACCCACCAAGCGCCATAATCACAGCACCGCCCCAGATCCAGCTGACAAGCGGCTTGTAATAGAGGCGCAAAGTATAGCCGATTTTGTTGTCACCATCCCCAAGAACGGCATAATCATCACCGCGCAAGGTTGGCCGGATAGCCGCCTCAGTTGTGGTTTGGCGTTCAGCATTATAAACGCGTTTTTCAGGGGTCAGAAGTGCGAATAATCGGCCATCTTCATCATGATATTCCAACTGCGCGGCTAGCGCTTGGTAATTTGGCCCTTCGACCTGTTTCACCCCGGTAAAGGTTACCTTGCGGTCGGCAATTTGGATAACATCACCCGGTTTTGCCCGCACCACCTGTTCGCTGTTGAAAAGATTATCGCCAACGGCACCAAGCATGAAAATCACAACCCCGAAATGCGCTACCCACATGCCAATCACATCATTCGGGATACGCTTTGCGCGTGCGCCAATGCTTGCTGTGTCATTTGGTTTTAGCTGTTGCCAGATATCGGCGCCAATGCCCGCGCTAAGCCATCCGATTAGCCCCAACGCCGCTAAAGACCCAATGCTAAACCCAAAGGCAAGGCTTGATCCCGCCAGCGCAATAATGCCAGCACCAGCCGCAGCGCAGATCAGCACTGGCCGCAACCGCGCCGTTTGACCCCGCCGCCATGCCATGACCGGCCCGATTGCCATAAAGACCATCAAGAGCGCCATGACCGGATTAAAGGTGGCGTCAAAATAGGGTGGGCCCACGGTAATGCGGGCACCAGTTACCATTTCAAGCCCAAGCGGATAGAACGTACCAAGAAGTACAATCGCCGTTGCCACAATAAGAAGCATATTATTGGCAATCAACCCACCTTCGCGGCTTGTCAGGGTGAAATCGGCAGCCGTCACCAATTGTGGGCCACGCCAAGCATAAAGCGCCAAAGGAATGCCAACGGCAAAAAGCAAAATGGCAAGCACGAAAACGCCGCGCGCCGGATCAGAGGCAAAGCTGTGAACCGAGGTCAATAACCCTGACCGCACAATGAAAGTGCCAACAAGCGATAGCGAAAAGGCCATAATGGCAAGAAGCACGGTCCAGCTTTTTAACTGGCCACGTTTTTCGACAACAATTGCCGAATGCAGCAAGGCAGTCGCAGCAAGCCACGGCATCAGCGATGCATTTTCGACCGGATCCCAAAACCACCAGCCGCCCCAGCCAAGTTCATAATAGGCCCACCAGCTGCCAAGCGCGATACCGCATGTCAGCGCGCACCATGCTGCCATAATCCATGGGCGCATCCATTTTGCCCATAAACGATCAACCTCGCCGGTAATTAACGCTGCAACGGCAAAGGCAAAAGCCATCGACAGGCCAACATAGCCGAGATAAAGCATTGGCGGGTGAATGGCCAAACCGGGATCTTGCAAAATTGGGTTAAGCCCCTTGCCATCAAGCGGTATATTGGCAAGCCGCAGAAATGGATTTGAGGTAAATAGGCTAAAGGCCAAAAAGCCGGTCGTGACCATGCCTTGAACCGCCAGAATTCGGGCCTTTAACGCGATTGGCATTGCGCTGCCGCCTAGCGCCATCACTCCGCCATAAATGGCAAGGATCAAAATCCATAAGAGTAAAGAGCCTTCATGATTGCCCCATGTTCCGGAAATTTTATAGATCATCGGCTTGGTCGAATGTGAATGATTGGCAACAAGCGCAAGTGAGAAATCCGACGTGATAAAGCCCCAGACAAGTGCGCCAAACGAAAAGGCAACAGCAAGCGCAACACTGATCGCTGCCGCTGGCGCAATCAGCATCGTGGCGCTATTGCCACGCGCGGCACCAAAAAGCGGCAAAACACCTTGCGCAAGGCTTAGAATAAACGCGGTGATAAGGGCAAAATGTCCAAGTTCGGCAATCATGAAATCAAACAGCTTTCGTTTAAAAAGTAACGCGCATCCGAACAATTGGATCTGTGTTTGCACCCTATCACAAGATTGCGTCTGACAAAATGCTGGCAGACATGAACCATACCGACAAGACGATATGTCGCACACCGGCTGCATTGCGGCCAGGGCAACTTGTTTGGCCAGTTAGCCTTGCCCATAAAACATCCAATATAAAAAGATTGGCACGGTGGTGCTGGCAAAAACTGTGCTGACCAGAATGGCCGATGCTGTGCGCCCCGTGTAGGCACCATAATGATTGGCAAGCATGAATACATTTGCGGCAACCGGCAGGCAGCTCGATAAAATAGCAACCTTGATCCAAAGCGGGTCTTGACCCGGTATCGCCAAAAAGAAAAAGGCGACCAGAAGCGGATGAACAATCAGCTTTAACAGGGAAATGGCGGCCACTTCGCCCGCCGCCGCCCGAACCGGCTGGCCAAATAGCGTGGCACCAAGCGCAAATAGGGCAACAGGCGCTGCGGCACCGGCTAAAAGACTGCCAAATTGCTGGGGAATCTTTGGCAAGGGCAGACCCGATGCGGAAAATAACAGCCCCGCCAAAACCGCCAGCAACAGCGGGTTGCTAGCCATTGTGATGGCAATCCGTTTCACCGATTCAGTAACGCCGCCATCATTGCCAGCCACAAAACAAGAGGTAAGTGCCAAAAGCACGATTGTATCGGCAAATAAGATCAATGCCATTGGCAAGGCGGCGGCATCACCAAAGGCAAGAATGGCAAGCGGAATGCCCATATAGCCATAATTCGGATAGGCCACATTTAACCCGAAAATACCGCTTTCCAGACGTTTAAGACGAAATAGCCAATAGCCGATCGCGGCGGCGGCCAAATACATGATGATCGTGCCGCTTTCATAGCGCCAGACAAAACCCCAGTTCAGAATGCTTGATGGCTCGCTTGCTGATACTTTCAAAAACATATAGGGCGGCAACGTGACATAAAATGCGAATTTGGACATCGTGCGCGCGCCAGCCGCATCAATAAACCCGATTGCATGGGCGCCAAAACCAAGAAAGATCAGAGCAAAGAACGGAATTGAAATATTTAGGACGTCGATCATGGAACAAATTTTCGTTATGGCAGTTGTGGTGTCTATAGCATGGCGGCAGCGGCTACGGCTATGGGCTCGGGGCTTTGCCAACAGATTTTATATGCTGGTGTCTTGATCGGACATTATCACTTCAGATGGCGATAGGCTTGTTGGCCGCTATCAAAAGCCTGCTCAACCCGTGGGCCGCTAAGCCAATCACCGGCAATCGCCAATTTCCCGTCATTGCTAAGGCGGGGTGCATCGCTGGGCGCGGCTGTTGTGACTTTGGCATAAAGCCAGCGATGCGCGGTAGTAGTACTGATGTTGTTAAGTGGTTTACCTGTAAGATTTTGCCAGATTTGACATAAGATTTCTATTACCATTTGCGAGTCATCTTGCAGATGCTGCTGGCTCCATGCGCCAGTTGCCTGAATGGTGAGGGCGGGCGCAACAGCGCCGGATTGTTGTTTTGATCGGGTCATTTCCGGCACGGCAAGCGCGATGCCAGCCGCCTCGTCACGCAATGGTGCGGTGCCAAGACCATGATCATCCTCAAGCCCAAGCATGATCGTCCAGCAAGGATCATAGCTGACAGGGCCAGCGGTGGCGGCAAGTTCTGGATAGATATCGGCTAAAAGCTTACCGGTTTGCGCCGCCGGTGCGGTAATGATCGCCTGGCGGCCAGTGGCAACCAGATCATCCTTGTCAAAAAAGCCAATATGGCCGCCATGGTGGGCAATTTTGGTGATTTCAGTTTGTTGGCGGATCATCAATCCGGTTGCCATGAATTGCGGCAGATCACGCATTGACGGAGTGCCAATTTGAACGATTTTATCATCACTGATTTGCCAGTCTTTTATATTTCCTGCCGCTTTTGCCTTGGCCAGAAGGCTGGCAAATTCGGTGCCTTTTGCTGTTACAAATTGGGCGCCATGGTTAAAAATAAAGCCATCTTGCCGCCGTGTGGATACCCGCCCGCCAAGCCGTCGTCCCTTGTCGATCACCAAAACTGATTTGCCGTTATCTTTTGCCAATTGGGCCGCGGCAAGTCCGGCAATGCCGCTGCCAAGCACAAGAAGGTCAAACAAGGCCGGATCGGCTGGGGTTTTGTTTGGAAAAGACGATGGATTTTGTGATGCGGCCACTACGTATATACCTAAGATCAAATGACTTAACAGCACCCGCCAACTGGTTTAGATTTGCCCGCAGGCAAAATATTCCAGATGGCAGTTGCAAAA
>CAJYBL010000030.1 GCA_913064995.1 uncultured Alphaproteobacteria bacterium | reverse complement strand
ACCACCGACAGCTGCCGTAAATGCGGCTGCTGATCCAACAGCAGGCCATGGGCTTGCTTCTACTAGATGATAGGGGTGTTTATTTGCACCACTCATGTTCGTCTCCTCAAAATCTGGCTGGCAATATTTTTACCAAGCCACCTCTCCTCGATTATTGACTGCCACTCTTAGACGAGTTGCCCCTGAGTGCCGGAAAAAATGTGTATGACAGGATAATTTCCTGGATATCACGCACGTTTTCATCCGACACAATTTCTGGATCGACAAAGAACCTTACTGGCATGTCGACCGATTCACCAGGCTGCAATGTTTGTTCGATGAAACAAAAGCAGTCTAGCTTCATAAAAAACGGACCCGCCTTCACAGGCGTTACATTAAAGGTAGATGTTCCGGTGCTTGGCGTGTCGCCAAGATTGGTGGCGCGGTAATTAATCACCACTTCCTCACCCGGATTCAATGTCACTTTGCGGTCAACGGCAACAAATTGCCAATTTAGCGCCGGATTCACATTGGCATCAAACCGCACATCAACCGGATAGCCCATGACAATTTGGCTAGATCCACTGTCGGCGACCTGTGTTGTACCACCATAGCCGGTCACTTTGCAGAACAGGTCATAAAGCGGAACCGACGCATAAGATAACCCAACCATGCCAAACACCAAGGCACCCAGAATGGCCAAGGTGCGGCGGTTGCCATTTGGCGCAATGCTGTTGCTGGACGCGATCATGCCGCCCCACCAACCTTGACCAAGGTCAGGACGTAAAACAATACAACCAGTCCGGCAATCACCCCAACCAGCACCAGATTACGTTTTTTGCGCATCTGCTGCATTTCGGCTCCGGTCTTTGGCTGACGACGACGTTCCATTAGGCAGCTCCCATCAGATACCCAAGAACGGCATGGTCAATAATCAACCCCAAAAACAGCAGGAATAAATACAAAATTGAAAAGGCAAACAGCCGCATCGAATGTTTATGATCGCCAGTCTTGAAAAGCTGTAGGCTCATCGCCACAAACAGCAGGCCAGCAATCGCGGCAATCACGCCATAGCCAACCGACGCCATGCCAATAAATGATGGCACAACCGCAAGTGGTGCCAACAAAACAGCATAGATCACAATCTGCCGGCGCGTTTCAAGCGATCCAGCCACAACCGGCAACATCGGAATATTAGCGGCCTTGTAATCGTCATTCTTGACCAACGCCAAAGCCCAGAAATGCGGTGGCGTCCACATAAAAATGATCGCAAAAAGCAGCAAAGGCTCGATTGACAGGCTGCCGGCAACCGCGGCCCAGCCAATCACGGGCGGCAACGCACCAGCAGCACCGCCGATAACAATATTTTGCGGCGTGCTTCGCTTTAACCAGACGGTATAAACAACAGCATAAAAGAAAATGGTAAAGGCAAGCAAACCGGCGGCAAGCCAGTTGGCAGCAAGACCAAGAAGCAGAACCGAAAGCGCCGAAATCACCAAACCCATTGTCAGGGCTTCAGCGGGTGCCATAACACCGGCTGGGATCGGGCGCGTTTTGGTGCGGGTCATGACCGCGTCAATATCGCGGTCATACCATTGATTGATCGCTCCCGAGGCACCCGCCCCCGCAGCAATGGCGAAAAGCGAGATCGCAAACACCAACGGATGCAACGCACCGGGCGCAACATACATGCCAGCAAAGCCGGTAAAAATCACCAGACTCATGACCCGTGGTTTCAGCAGCGACCAAAAATCGGCAACCGACGGCTCAAACAAGCCGTCGGTGTCGCTGATCAATTGCTGATTTGATGTAACTGCCATCAAAATGCCTTTCAAATTTGGGCTATTGCCCTGCCTTACTTAACCTTCGGCAATTCGTCAAAGGTGTGGTAAGGCGGTGGAGATGCGACCTGCCATTCTAGCGTGGTTGCGCCTTCGCCATAAGGGTTGGCGTCGGCACGACGCTTGGCAACAAAGGCTTCGATGATCACAACCAAGAACAAGATCGCACCAGCAGCACCAATATAAGACCCGATTGACGCAACCATGTTCCAGCCAGCAAACGCATCCGGATAGTCGATATAACGACGCGGCATACCAGCAAGACCAAGGAAATGCATCGGGAAGAAGGTCAAATTCACGCCGATAAAGGTGACGTAGAAATGCAGTTTGGCAAGACCTTCAGAATATTCGTAACCGGTCATCTTTGAGAACCAGTAATAGAAGCCGGCGAATAAGCCAAACACCGCGCCAAGTGAAAGCACATAATGGAAATGGGCAATAACATAATAGGTGTTATGCAAAACCACATCCAAGCCAGCATTTGACAAAACCACACCGGTTACACCACCAACGGTAAACAAGAAGATAAAGCCAATCGCCCACAACATTGGAACGCGGAAGGTGATTGAACCGCCCCACATGGTGGCAATCCATGAAAAGATTTTCACGCCAGTTGGTACGGCAATAACCATTGTTGCTGCGGTGAAATAGGCACGAGTATCGACGCTAAGGCCGACGGTATACATGTGATGTGCCCAGACCACAAAGCCGACGGCACCAATTGCCACCATCGCATAGGCCATTCCAAGATAGCCAAATACCGGCTTTTTCGAAAAGGTCGAAATGATGTGGCTGACAATACCAAAGGCTGGCAGAATCATGATGTAAACTTCGGGATGGCCAAAGAACCAGAACAAATGAAGGAACAAGATCGGGTCACCGCCGCCTTCTGGAATAAAGAAGGTTGTGCCAAAGTTACGGTCGGTCAACAACATGGTGATCGCACCAGCCAGAACCGGGACTGCAAGCAATAGCAAAAAAGCAGTGACCAACATGGACCATGCAAACAATGGCATTTTATGCAAAGTCATGCCCGGGGTACGCATGTTAAAGATCGTGGTGATGAAATTAGCAGCACCAAGAATTGATGAAGCACCAGCAAGGTGAAGCGAGAAGATCGCCAGATCCATCGACATGCCGGGCGTACCGGCTGTTGATGATAATGGCGGATAAATCGTCCAGCCAACACCAGCGCCGCCATCCATCACCGCTGATAAAAGCAGCAGGATAAAGGCTGGTGGCAATAGCCAAAAGCTGATGTTGTTCATCCGCGGAAAGGCCATATCTGGTGCGCCAATCATGATAGGCACGAACCAGTTGCCAAATCCGCCAATGAGGCCCGGCATCACCACAAAAAACACCATGATCAAACCATGGGCGGTGGTGAATACGTTCCAAACATGACCGCTATCCATATATTGAACGCCAGGATTCATAAGTTCCATACGCATGTAGATAGACAGACCACCGCCGATAAAGGCCGCCAGAATGGCGAAGACCAAATACATGGTGCCAATATCTTTGTGGTTAGTTGAATAGAGCCAGCGACGCACAAAACTTGAGGGGGCGCCGTGATCAGCGTGGGCTTGAGCACTCATTGTTAAATCCTCTTCGCTTAATTATTTGGCTGAAGCCAAAGTAACTTCTGGTTGCACAGGAACGATGTCGTTCGATGCAAATTCTTTTTTCGCCTCGACCAGCCAAGCTGCATATTCAGCTTTTGGCAATGCTTTGACCTCGATTGGCATATAGGCGTGGTTTACGCCACAAATCTGGTTGCACTGGCCATAATAGGTCTGGCTGCCAACAGGCACGTCAATCCACGCCTCGTTGGTGCGGCCGATAAAGGCATAAATCTGTACGGCAAGTGATGGCACAAAGAATGAATGCATCACGTCATTACCGGTAATCAGCAATTTGATGCGCGTACCTTCAGGCACCACCATCGGATAATCCACGGTCAACAAACGTGGCTGGCCCGGCTTCAGCTCGGCCTCATCGACCATATAGCTGTCAAAGCTGATGCCTTCATCAGGATAGCTGTAGTTCCAATACCACTGGTTGCCGGTAACCTTGATCACCATGTCGGTTTCGTTGGTGCGATCCATGTAATAAAGAAGACGGAATGACGGAACCGCGATGCCAACAAGAATCAGCACCGGAATAACCGTCCACAGTATTTCGATCACCGTATGATGCGATGTCTTTGACGGGTTCGGGTTGCGGCTTGCACGGAACCGGACACCAACATAAATCAGCAACCCAAGAACGAAAAGTGAGATCAGCGTAATTACCACCAACAGCAAATTATGCAGATCGGTTGCCATTTCGGCCAGTGATCCGGCTGGCGGCTGCAGATCCATCTGCCACGGCACAGGCGCAGCGGCGTGCGCTGCCCCCGATGCGGTCAGCGTCAGAACAACGCTACCAAACAAAAAACTGGCGAGACTGGCTGCCTTGTGTCCCGAAAGAAACTGCGCGAAATGCGCATTGAATTTGGCCAAGATTGGCATGGATTCCTCTCCCAAAATTCGTCATCTGCCGTTCAAAATAATCTCTTTAAGTGGCATAGGCGACAGACCTACCCACCAAATCAGATTTGTTTAGACTGTTTGGGCTGAATAGAAAAGCCCCATGCGGCAGCCTGTCGCTATATTTTTTACTTTTTTCCTTTTTTTGGATAGAAAATCCGGCTCAGCGCCGATCACACCCCAAAATAGCACGGCCACAAGCCTTGAATTTCATAGCAAACACGCCCATCATCATAGAGGCGTCTAGTCAGTAAAATACGGCGCTTTTGTAATTTTAACCTGTCTTAACAGGATGGATCATGGATCTGCTTCAGCAAACCGACGAACTTTTTTTCACCCATACCAACCTCGATCTCGAACGAACCAGCAAAATCGTGCGTGACGCGCTTGCCGGAGGAGATGATGGTGAATTATTTCTCGAAATGCGCCATGCCGAAATGCTGGCCTTTGATGATGGTCGTCTAAAAACAGCAAGTTACGACCAATCAAGCGGGTTTGGCCTTCGCGCAGTCGCTGGCGAGGCGCATGGCTATGCTCATGCTGGTGAATTATCCGAAGCGGCGTTGCAGCGCGCTGCCGACAGCGTGTCTGCAGTAACCAAGGGCTATAGCGGCAATGCCGCATTGGCACCAAGCGCCGGCGCAAACAGCCCACTCTATTCGGATCGAAATCCATTAAACGCCACCTCTTTTGATACCAAGGTCAAACTTTTGCAAGAAATGGACGCCTATGCTCGCGACTCTGACTCGCGGGTGAAACAGGTCAGCGCCAGCCTGTCCGGATCATGGCAGGCCGTCCAAATCATGCGTGCCGATGGCATTCGCGTTGCCGATATTCGGCCTTTGGTGCGAATCAATATATGGGTTGCTGTTGAACAGAATGGGCGTATGGAGTCCGGCGGTGCCGGTGCAGGTGGCCGCGTGATGCTTGATCAGTGGCTAAGCCCAGAAAGCTGGCAGTCACAGGTTGATGAGGCACTGCGCATTGCCGTTTTGAATTTGCAATCAGTGCCGACACCCGCCGGCGAAATGGAAGTTGTTCTTGGCGCTGGCTGGCCCGGTGTCATGCTTCATGAGGCAGTTGGACATGGGTTGGAAGGCGATTTCAACCGGAAAGGCACATCCGTGTTTAGTGGACGCGTTGGCCAGCAAGTGGCGGCCAAAGGCGTTACCGTCATTGATGATGGCACGATTGCCGATCGCCGCGGCTCGATTACTGTTGATGATGAAGGCACACCAAGCCGTCGCAATGTATTGATCGAAGATGGCATCCTGAAGGGCTATATGCAGGATCGGCAGAATGCGCGGTTGATGGGTGTTGACGCCACGGGTAATGGACGGCGCGAATCTTTTGCGCATGCCCCAATGCCACGCATGACAAACACCTATATGGAAAATGGCGATGCCGACCCGCAAGAGATTGTTGCCTCGATGAGAAAAGGTATTTATGCAGTAAATTTTGGTGGCGGTCAGGTGGATATCACATCTGGAAAATTTGTCTTTTCGGCGGCCGAGGCCTATCTTGTTGAAAATGGCAAGATTGGCGCACCCGTCAAAGGCGCAACGCTGATTGGCAATGGCCCTGACGCCATGTCAAAAATCACCATGATTGGCAATGATACCAAGCTTGATAGCGGCATCGGCACCTGCGGCAAGGCTGGGCAAAGCGTTCCGGTTGGCGTTGGCCAGCCAACCGTCAAAATGGGCGGGGTCACGGTTGGCGGCACCGAAGCGGCCTAGCCATTAGCACGCAAGGCTTTCACGTTTCCTGAAGACCGTAACCTATCACCAAGCTTTGGCTAGGCGACTTTGATGGTTGGGCGTCGTTTCAGCACGATCACAACAATCAGCAAAATAAATGTGATACAGGCACCAAAGCCAAACGGGTAATGCGATCCGCCAAGCTGGTATAGGGGGCCTGCCAGAACCAATCCGGCCACCTGCCCAAGCGAGGCAAAGCCTTGAACCGTGCCAAGCGCACCGCCCATTGTTGTTTTGCCAGCCGCATTGCTGGCCGCTGCTGACAATGCTGGATTGCTAAAGCCAAAGCCAAAACAGACAGCCGTTGTTGTTAAAACTATTTGCGCCAGCGGATAAGCATTACCAAACAAAAACCCAACCGACAATAACGCCGTGATAATCTGCCCGAATAACAGCATACTGGCACCAAACCCAACTGTGCCAACCTCGCCAAACCATTTTACCGCAATATTGATCAATCCGGCCTGCACCAAAACAATACAGACGCCAATATAGGTAAATAGCCAGCCGGTTTGTGCTGCGCCAAAGCCAAGGTAGTCACGAAGCAGCAGAATATAGCTTGCCTCGACCTGCGCGAAGGACAAATTCAAACAGAAAAAGGCCAGCGCATAAAGAGCAAGCTCGCTTCGCAAAATCGCCATGATGCGGACGCCAAATGGAGCTGGCGATGCTTTTTCAGCAGGCGCCTTTGCCGCGCTTTCACGCAGCCGCATCGACAAAACCAAGGCGACGATGCCAAAACTTGCAGCCAGCAAAAACGGTGCTTGATGAAGCGGGCCATCACCAAGGCCGCTAAACAAGCCGCCAAGCGCCGGTCCGGCCACGAACCCAGTTCCGATCGCCGCCCCAAAAAGCCCCATATAGCGCGCCCGATCCTTGGCCGCGACACGATCGGCAATCATCGCCTGAATCACGCCCGTATTGCCAGCCGCAAGACCCGCCAGAATCCGCGCGGCAAACATCGGCAAAATATCGCTGGAAAAGGCAAACCAGATATGCGCCAACACATTAACCCCAAGGCTAACAATCAGCACTGGCCGCCTGCCAATATAATCGGATAAACGACCAAGAAGCGGGTTTGATAAAAACATCGCAAAGGCGAATGACGCCAGCAGCAGCGTCATCACCGTTGCCGACAGGCCAAGCGTCTCAATCACCGTATAGGGCAGTACCGGGATCAGCGCGCCAATGCCGACAAAATTGATAAACACCACAAGCAGCAAGACAGGCATAATTTAACAATCCTTATGGCGCGGCACGGCCAAATCTAGCAGCAATGTCAATGCTGTTAATATTGGTTTGACGTGAAAACCTGATCAATATCTTCTGCCCAATCACCATGATAGAGATCGAGCATCACTTCGGCTGGTGTCTTTTGCGTTGCAATCACTTTGCGCAATGGCTGCAAGAACCCGCTTTCATCATCACCGCCATCATCAAAAATGCCGCGATTACGAAGTCCTTTTGAGGCAATATCAATGGTCTTTTTGGCAAGCGTGGCAACATCATGCGATCCAAGCTTGCCACGAAGCCCATCTTTCGCCACCGATAGCCGCGCCGCCATAACATCATCAGCATTGATATCACGAACAAGATCTTCGGCCTCAGCCAGTGCCTCATCACAATATAACAGCCCAACCCAATAGGCCGGAAGCGCGCAAATATTAGCCCAAGACCCGCTATCAGCACCGCGCATTTCAAGATATTGCTTTAACCGCACTTCGGGAAAGGCAGTGGTGATATGATCTTCAAAATCGGCCATTTGCGGCGGCTCACCCTCAAAACCGGCAAGCGTTCCCGCCAGATAATCGCGGAAAGATTTTCCGGCAACATCGACATAATCTTCGCCGCGATGCAGAAAATACATCGGCACATCAAGAATATAATCAATCCATTGTTCATAACCAAATTGGGGGTCAAACACACAAGACGGCACGCCGCACCTTGCATTATCCGTATCGGTCCAGACATGCGCACGCCCCGATAACCAGCCAGACGGCTTGCCATCTTTAAAAGGCGAATTGGCAAATAGAGCTGTTGCTATTGGTTGCAGGGCAAGCGATGTGCGGAATTTCCGCCGCATATCGGCTTCGTCAGCATAATCAAGATTTACCTGAACAGTGCAAGAACGCAGCATCATATCAAGCCCCATTGTGCCAACTTTTGGCATATGGTTTCGCATGATCTGATAGCGGCCCTTTGGCATCCATGAAATATCGTCACAACGCCATTTTGGCTGAAAGCCAATGCCAAGCATCCCAACCCCAAGCGCCGATGACACTGCCCGCATATGGCGCAAATGGCGGCCAGTTTCGGCACAGGTCTGATGCAGGTTCGACAAAGGCGCGCCCGATAATTCTAATTGCCCACCAGGTTCAAGCGATACAGACCCACCATCGCCATCTTTCAGGCCAATGATTTTGCCCTTTTCAATGATCGGCGTTGCCTTGTCGCCAATCACCTTGCAAAGCGCGTGAAGCATTGCCTCAACGCCGCTATCACCGTCATAGGCAACAGGCCGCAAGCTGTCACGATGAAACAGAAATTTTTCATGTTCGGTTCCAATACGCCAATCGGCAGCCGGTTTTTCACCTTTGGCTAGCCATTCCACAAGCTGTCCGGCATCTTTGATGATCGTGCTATGATTACCCATGCGGTTTGCCCTTTGCATTCAGGCCATGATGACACAAATCACCCAAGCCGGTTTCAGCCAGATTAAATGGCTAGCTTTGCCAATCTCCGCAAATTGACTGGTAACAGGAAAGTGCCGAAATGGCGGCGGTATCAGCGCGCAATATGCGCGGCCCTAGGGAAATTTTCAAACAATTAATTCTTGTCTGCAAATCGTGTCTCTCAGCCGGTGAAAACCCGCCTTCTGGCCCGATTAAAATAGCCGCCTTGTCATGCGGTGGCGCGGCAGCAAGCGCGGCGGTGATATTCAAGGCTGGATACCCTGCACTCGCCTCATCACACCAAATCAACAGACGATCATCGTCACAGGCGGCAAGAACGTCATGTAATTGATCAAAAGATCTGATTTCAGCAATATCCAGACGTTCGGTCTGTTCAGCAGCTTCAATCGCATTCGCCGCCAGCCGGTCATCATTGACCCGGCTAATCTGGCAATAATCGGTTTTGACCGGCCAGATCACCCGCACGCCCAATTCGCTGGCCTTTTGTGCAATGAAATCAAGGCGGGCTTTTTTCACCGGTGCGAATAGCAACCATAAATCACGGCAATATATCTGCTGGCGGCGCTGATCGCCGATGGTGATCGAACATTGTTTTTTCGCCATTGCAGAGATTGACGCGTTAAATTCACCATCAACACCATTAAAAACACCAATCACCGTGCCAAGATTCAAACGAAGCACATGAAGCAAATAATGCATCTGATCGGATGGCAGCGCGATAACGGCACCTGCGGCAAGCGGCGTGTCAATATAAAGACGCGCTTTGATATCTGTTTGTTCCATCTTTTGATATGTACTGTTCATTATGAATCCTGACAAGCAGTCTTGAGGTGAAACATTTTTGCTTTTTACCGCTTTATTCGCTAATGACTGACGTCATGAACAGTGGCGTCCCTTCACCCCATACTGATATCCAGTCGCGCGGCTGGTGGCATTGGCTGCCCGCATCATGGCATCCCTTCATTTATCTGGCACGACTTGACCGGCCAATTGGCTGGTGGTTGCTTTTGCTTCCGGGCTGGTGGTCGATTGCGCTTGGTGCAACAAGCCTTGGCGCAATGGTCTGGATCATGATGCTGTTTCTGGTTGGTGCCATTGCTACGCGCGCTGCAGGATGCATCATCAATGATATGTGGGATCGTCAGCTTGACCAGCGTGTTGGCCGAACCAGCGCACGGCCACTTGCCGCAGGCACCATCTCGATGCTGCAGGCAGCCCTGTTCTTGATATCATTTGGGCTGATTGGCCTGTTTATCCTGTTTCAACTGCCAGTTCTAGCGATTTATGTTGGCCTTGCCGCCGCGCCTCTTGTGGTTTTGTATCCGCTTGCCAAGCGGGTGACTTGGTTCCCACAATTTGTGCTTGGACTCACATTTTCATGGGGGGTATTTCTTGGCTGGGTTGCCGTGACTGGCACGCTTCCCGATCAATCAATCATGCTTATTTATGCAGGCTGTGCCGCATGGGTTTTCGGCTATGACACGATTTACGCCATTCAAGATATGCAAGATGACCGCATTGTCGGGGTCAAATCATCCGCCCTTGCCCTTGCCCATAATATCAAAGCCGGGGTCGCAAGCGCCTATTGTCTGGCAATCGGCCTGATTGCGGCTGGGTTACTGGGGTTTGATCATCAACCGGTTGTCGCCGCATGGTTTGGCCTTGCTGGCATGGCTATTCATCTTGGCCATCAAATTTGGCGACTGAAAGGCGATGATGCCGTTTTGGCGCTGGCGCTTTTCAAATCAAATCGCAATGCCGGTCTTTTGTTTGTAGCCGGATTGCTGCTTGATCGGCTGCTTGCCACCTAACCAAGCTTATTCAGGCTGTCAAAGATAGGCGTCAATCCCGTCAATCTGAACCACCTGCAATTGCCATGGCGGATTTTGCGGCTGGATGGCAAAGGGACGCAACCGGTCAATAACCGCATCACGCGCCGCTTTATCTGCCTGCATTTCGGCAATAAATTGTGGCATAGTCCGATCATCATCAACCTTGGCAAGCTGGCGTAATTTGGTGGCTGCCTGATCTTGGGTCAGCGTTGCAAATTGCCGCCCTTCGACCGGAATTGCCGCCAGACCGGCAGGCACGCCATCACCGCAATCCAGAACACCAGCGCGCGCCGCATAGCCGAATACCGGCACAATTGGCAATTTGAATTGATGTTTGACGGTTTGCATTTCAACAAAATCATAGGCAACACCAATGCCTTCGGTTCGGTGCATCTGGATCAATTGATCATCATCAAGCCACGCAACATTCAGCTGCACAATGGCGCCTGATGACGGAAAAGCGGTACAAGGCACCGCTGCGTAATAGCCCAAAATCGCCGCATGGACGATATCACAATCATGCAATCTTGCTGGCGTTACCGGCACTGTGGCACGCATGCCAAATTTCCGAAGCAATTGCACCGGCGCCCGATTAGACCCAACCGATAAAACCGCTGTCCGGCCAGCCAGAATACCATCTTTGGGATCATGGCTGAGATGCGATTCATCAAGATGAAACAAATCGCCATTTGACAGAACAAAACCGCCTAATGGGGCGTGATAGGGATATTTGCGGGCGCGATCAATTTTGCTGATTGGCGCAAGATAGGAAGCAGAATTGGCAATTGCCACAAGATCATCGCCACCATGAAACCGCATCTTGATTCGCCCTATCCTAAAAAATGAAACGTTGGCCATTAGAAC
>CAJYBL010000029.1 GCA_913064995.1 uncultured Alphaproteobacteria bacterium | reverse complement strand
TGGTCATCCAGGTTCATTTGATCTTGCCGAGCGTGTTTGCCGGCTTCTTCCCGATCAGTTTAACCATGTATTTTTCACCAATTCAGGGTCCGAATCAATCGAGACCGCGATCAAGGTCATTCTGGCCTACCAGCGTGCTGCAGGTCAGGCACAACGAAACCGGTTGATCAGCCGCGAACGAGCCTATCATGGCGTGAATATGGGCGGCGTATCGCTTGCCGGCATGGTTCGCAACCGCGAAACCTTTGGCCTGACTTTGCCGAATATCTCGCTGATCCGCCATACATGGCAAGAAGATCAGCGTTTTGACAAAGGCCAGCCTAAAACCGGTGCCGAACTTGCGATGGATCTTGAGCGGATTGCCGAAAATCTTGGTGGCTCAACGCTGGCTGCGGTCTTTATCGAGCCTGTTGCCGGATCAACCGGAACATTGGTTCCGCCAGTTGGCTATCTGGAAAAAATCCGTGAGATTTGTGACAAGCATGGATTGTTGCTGGTTTTTGATGAGGTCATCACCGGCTTTGGCCGTATGGGAACCCCATTTGCCACGCAGAAATTCAATGTGCGCCCCGATATCATCACCATGGCTAAGGCTCTGACCAATGGTTCGATTCCAATGGGCGGCGTTGCGGTGACTGATGAAATTTATGACACCGTCACCAATGCTGCGCCCGAAAATGCCATTGAATTTTTCCATGGCTATACTTATTCAGCGCATCCAGCAGCATGTGCTGCGGGCATTGCGACGCAGAAAATCTATGAAAGCGAAGGTATTTTTGAACGCTCAGCGGCGCTTGAGGATTATTTCCTTGATGCCGTTTGGACGCTTCAGGATCATCCGCTTGTTGCCGATATCCGCGGTATTGGCCTAATGGCCGGTGTCGAGGTTCATTCTGACGGCGTCCCCGGCCGACGCGGTGGACAGATGCAAAAGAATATGTTCTGGAACGGACTTCATGTGAAATGGACTGGCGATAATGCGATTGTTGCCCCGGCCTTTGTTGCCGAGCGCAAACATATTGACGAGGTTGTCGAAAAATTCCGTAAAACCTTGGACGAAGCCCTAGAAGCCAGCGTTTGATGATCGCAGTAAGCGGCAGTGGCATCGCCGGCTTAGCGGCCGCGCTCGCTGTTCTTCGCAACCAAATACCACTGTTGCTCGTTGCCGGTTCGACGCCCACAACACCGCTTTATGGCGGGGTACAAATCGCCCCTAATGGCTGGGCCGCGCTTGACCAACTTGGGCTTGGCGATGCGGCTCGCGCGCGAGCTACCACTTTACAAGCGATTACGGTTCGCGATATGCGGTCAGCAGCAACCCTTGCGAGCCTTGATCTAACCGCGTCAGCTTATGCCAGCCTGTCACGCGCCGATCTTGTCAGCCTTCTAAAAGCCGAAATCAACGCAGCAAGCGGCATGACCCATATCGCCGCCAATATCACCCATGTGGTTCAGCGCGGCCCCGATCAGGGCAAGGCGGTACATATGCTAACCGATGATGGTGGTCGCCATATTGTTGATGCGTTGATCGCCGCCGATGGCGTTTCTGGTTTTGGCCGCCATTATGTCAATGGCACTGATCGCGACACAGACAACGCCCCCAACAAAAGGCGCGTTGCCATGCGCGCCGTTGCCAGAACCGCCGATTTGCCGCGTATTTTTTCACAACCCTTTTGCAATCTATGGCTTGGGAAGGGGGCACATTTCGTGCATTACCCTCTTCATGGTGGCAAAGATGTGAATATGGTACTGACGCTGGATGCGGCCAAGGCTGATGATGACTGGCAACAACGCTACCTTGGGCGCAATGACATTCTTGGCCAGCTTTGCGACCATGCCAATATCAACTGGGTCAAAACAACCCTTCCAGCCCATCGGTATCATGACTGCTGGCGACGTGGCCAGACGGTATTGGCAGGCGATGCCGCCCACCCGATCCCGCCTAATCTGGCACAAGGCGCCGGACAAAGCCTTGTTGATGCGGCCAGCCTTTTGCGCTGGCTGGCGGATGATAATCTTGATTCGGCGCTATCGGGCTATGCGCGTGAAAGATCCAAAGCGGTTGGCGTGATTTTCAAAAAAGCCACGGTAAGCAGCAAAATCATGGCGCTTGACGGGACTGGCGCAACAGCGCGAAGCACGCTCATTGGCCTTGGTGGCGCGACAATGCTAAATGCATGGCTTGCCGAGGTCTGGGCCGCTGCATAGGCGGCACCAACTGGCTTTTGCCCCTTCTTCACCAAATCATTTTCAAAGACTAGAGCCTCGATCAGCCTTTGCCACGCCATGGGATAAGCCGCCCAATAACCCAGCGCATCATCAGATCAAAAATCAGACCCAAACTGCCCATGATCAAAATCGTGACCCAAATCAATTCATAGTCCGACACCGTACGCGCGACATTTTCGATAAAGCCAACACCCGTTGTACCAGCCAGCATTTCAGCCGCCACAAGCGTGCCCCAGCAAACACCAATCGAAATCCGGATACCTGTCATGATTTCAGGTAAGGCATTAGGCAAAATCACATAACGCAAAATTTGCCTGTCATTGGCACCAAGAGAATGTGACGCTCTGATTTTTGACAATTGCGCTCCTGTTGCGCCAGTTCGTGCTGAAATCACCATGATGGCAAACGCAACCATGAACAAAAGGAAGATCTTACCATCATCCTGAATGCCAAAAATGGTCAGGATCAATGGCGCCCATGCCAAAGGTGGCACTGGACGGTAAAGCTCGATCATCGGGTCAAAGAAGGATTTGCAAAAACGCGAAACCCCCATATAGATGCCAAGCGGCACGCCGAGCAAAACACCAAAGAACATCGCCACCAAAACGCGGAAAAGCGAGTCCCAGATATGGCCATCCAGCATTGGAACCGCGCCAAGATAAACATCGCCTTGCGCCAGCGCCAACATCCAATCTTTATAATTTGGCTCAAACCGCCCGTCATCATTCAACCGGCCATAATCACCGGGAAGAAAATCAATTAGCGCGTCCGGAATCACAAAGGACACAACATCTGAAATTGGAAGCCATTTCCACCATAATAAGGTGGTGCCTTTATAACCACCGCCATTTTCCACATCAGGATTGGCAAGCGCAAAAAACGTGGCAACAACATCGGTTGGCTTTGGCAACCAGCGACCCGGCCCCTGTTCGGTGCATTGCGTGCGTGATTTCACAATATCGCCAGCTGGGAAAAACAGCATTTCTACAATACCAAGACTGCCTTTTGACCGTTCGGCCTGATCAAGCATTGTCTGCACAGCGACCTGCATTTCGGCCATGACTTCAGCCGGGAAAATCTTGCCATCGTCAATTCGCTTGAAAATACGGTCAACCGCTTTCATGTAATCGGCGCGTTCCTTGACAATTTGCGGATCGCCATCATCGGTTGATGGTGATTTTTTCAGCGCCGCAATCATTGCCTTGGTTTCGGCAATCAGCGCTTTTGCTGCTGGTGCCAAATTGCGAATTTTCAAATAATCTTTTGATATGGCAGCGGCATCGCGGGCAAGCGCATCATACATCGCGCCTTTTGCCGAAACTGGAAGCAACGGAATTTCTGGCTCAGTAATGCCCCATGATGGCTGCGCCAAGGCATCAGCTGCTGCTGTCCAGCCCAATTTTGGATTGGCCAATTCATTGGTAATCGCAGCATAACCAGCCTTGATGGCTTGAATTTCAGCAATCGTTTTCTGATCAACAAAATCTGGCGTTGCCATCATGCTGATCAATTGCTGGGTGTTTTGCATGACCAGCGTCACACGTGCCGCATCGGCTGGCGAAAAGACGTTTGCCGGAAGCCGCGCCTGCAATTCATCAAGCTGGCGTGAATTGCGCACCAGCAAGGTTTTCGATTTGGAATAGCGTGACTCGATTGCGAGGGACGAGGTAACCGGCGATACCGCCTCATGCAGTTTGGCAACCTGACATAATTCATTGGCCGCTTGCGGAAAAAATGCCCGCGCCGAGCCCCATGAAAAATAGAACCAGACAAGAAGCAATGTTGACACGCCGCATACTGCCCAGAACCAGCCACCAACGGTTCGTTCCGGATCACCAAAAACCTGATCCTTTTCGCGAAGCCGCGTTTGCTTTAACCCATAGAAGATTGAGGCAAAAAAACTGCTAACCAGACAAAGGATGATGACTGCCGCGACCAAGGCGCGATTATCTGAAAGCCAATCAAGCACCGCCCATAATCTCCTCTTCCATATTCCAGATCATGGTTAGAATTTCTTCACGAACTGTGGAAAATTCAGGCTCTAATTTGATATCGCGCAATGAGCGTTTCAGTCCCCATTCCGCAAAAGGAAGCTGATATTCCTTGTGAATTCGGCCCGGACGAGGTGCCATCACAAACAAACGCTCGCCAAGCAATAAAGCTTCTTCAACCGAATGCGTAATGATTATGATGGTTTTGCCAGTTTTTTTCCATAACTCCAGAACCAGTGATTGCATCTTTTCACGTGTCAGCGCATCGAGTGCGCCAAGCGGTTCATCCATCAAAATCACATCTGGATCATTCACCAAACAGCGCGCCAGTGCCACACGTTGCTGCATACCACCTGATAATTGATATGTCGGCGTGTCGGCAAATCCCTGCAAGCCAACAGTTGCCAGCCATTTTTCCACCTGATCACGCGACTCGGCTTCGCTAACCCCTTGCATCCGAAGCCCGAAATCAACATTTTTAGCAACGGTCAGCCATTCAAAAAGCGCGCCTTGCTGGAACACCATACCGCGATCAGCACCCGGGCCGTCAATCACCCGGTCACCAACGACAATCTGGCCACTGGTTGGGGTGATAAAACCGGCAATCATGTTCAGCAATGTCGTCTTGCCACAGCCTGAAGGGCCGAGAACGCTTAGCAGTTCGCCCTTTTTTAAAATAAAATTAATGTCTTTTAAAGCTTCGACCTTGGCACCAGTTTGCTGGTTCGCAAAGGTCATGCATAAATCTGTGCATTTGAGATCAGCCAAGCGTGACCCCCTTTATTAAAGTAGAAAAACAAGGCTCGCAAAAGCCTTGTTTTTCCTGTTTTCAAAATTCTCGTTTAATCAAGATATTCGCCGGTGATGACTTTGCCAATTTTCTGATCAACATTCCAGGCGCCAGCTTTCTTAAAGACCAAACCGAGCGACTCGGCTGCCGCAACCGCAACACCGTCAGAACCAAAGAACTGTTCCTTCTGCTCGGCCGCTGTTGGGAAGATAAAGCCAGACATCTGGTTCTTTGTGGTCGAGACATCCATACCGGCATCCGCAGCAACTTTCTTCAACTGCGCATCGCTTGCAGTCCAGCTTGCATTTGACTCATGTGTGACCTCAAGGAAGGTGCGCAACAAGCCTGGATTTTCAGTGGCAAATTTTTCCGTAACTGACACAACGTCAAACGAGCCAATGCCGGCATCACGTTTTTGCTGTGATGACATGATTGGCGCTCCCACTTCGCCAGCTTTTTTCGCTGAGTCACCACCAAAGATACAAGCCATATCAACTGAGCCTTCGGCCAGTGATACCGCACCATCGGCAGGTGCCTGATCAACAATCTTCATTGTTGATGTGTCAACATTAAGAACCTGCATATATTTGCGGAACGCAAAATCGGCCATTGTATTCAACGGCACGGCAACGGTTTTGCCCTCAAGTTCAGATGCGTTTGATGAATTGATGCCAAGACCATTTTTCACAAAGCAATCATTTGCTTCATAAATCACCGCAACAGATACCATTTTGATCGGCGCGCCCTGCTGGACCGCGGTCACAAATGGCGCCAAACCCTGTGAATAGGCAATGTCAATATCACCAGCAAGCATAGCTTCGGTCATTTGAACGCCTGTTGAAAAGTTTGTCCATTTAACGTCAACACCCATGGCATCGTCATAAGTCTTGTCGACTTTGGCGATCTGGTTTGGTGTTGCCCATTCTAAGAAAAACGCAACATTGACGCTATCAGCTGCATGCGCAAGGCTTGCGCCCCCCATCATAACTGCTGCAACGCTGGCTGACACGATATTTTTTGTGGTTTTCTTCATATTAATCTCCCTTAACGATGGCAAAAAGCTGCTCTGCAAAGATGTTGCTGAGAAATGACGATTATCACGTCATTTTGCAGACCACGTGAACGCTAACATGTTTCGAGTTTGCCTCAATAGAAAAATTTACCAAATCAAAAAAACAATAAGAAAAATGATATTGGTTTGTTAGCCGCAGAATGTTAATTTGCACCTTCACGGCCTATAAATTACTGCATTAAAGACTGATTATGACCTCGTTTAACGCTGAAATGAACGCGATGATCAACCACCTTGGCGTCGCCAATGATGGCTTCGTTGTTGCAGCATTATATAAATTCGTCTCGCTTGACGATATCGACGGGTTGCGCCAGACCTTGCAGCAGCTTTGCGATAAAAACCAAATTCTTGGCACGATTCTTTTGGCCGAAGAAGGCATCAACGGCACGATTGCCGCACCGCGGGACCGCATGACGCGATTTTTGAATTGGCTAGAAGCTGATGGCCGGTTTGATCAATTATCGCTAAAATTTTCATTTAGCCCTGATCAGCCCTTTCTGCGGATGAAAGTGCGGGCCAAGCGTGAAATTGTGACAATGGGATGCCCTGAGATTAATCCAGCCAAAAGCACCGGAACCTATGTTGACCCGAAAGATTGGAACGGCCTGATTGCCGACCCAGATGTTTTGCTTGTTGACACCCGCAATAGCTATGAAACCGCGATTGGCATGTTTGCTGGCGCGGTCGATCCCATGACAACAAATTTTCGCGAATTTCCCGAATGGGCGCATTCGCTTGCCAATCAGCCTGCCGATCGGCGTCCCAAGAAAGTTGCAATGTATTGCACTGGCGGCATTCGCTGCGAAAAAGCCAGCGCGCTGATGCAGGATATGGGTTTTGACGAGGTCTATCATCTCAAGGGTGGCATTTTGAAATATCTTGAAGATGTTCCCGCCACCAACAGCCAATGGCAAGGCGAATGTTTTGTTTTTGACGGGCGCGTGGCGGTTGATCATGATTTACAGCCCGGAAGCTATGATATGTGTCATGCTTGCCGTATGCCGCTATCGGCCGATGATCTGGTCCATCCCGATTTTGAAAACGGCATTAGCTGTCCGCATTGCAAACCTGATCTTGATCCCGAACGGGCAGCGCGGTTTGCCGAACGGCAAAAACAGATGCGACTTGCTGCCGAACGAGGCGAGGCGCATCTTGGTATAAACCCGCGCCGCAAAAAATCATCACCATCAGCGCCGGAAAGCGACTAGCGCTGGCGTCCATGCGGCGTCAGAAAATCAAGAATGGGGCCTTTTGGCACAATGCCCATCGGGTTCAGGTTGCGGTGACTTGCATAATAATGTGTTTTGATATGTGGCATCACCACCGTTTCGGTGATCCCGGGCATTTGATATAGCTCGCGAAGATAACCCGACAAGGCCGGATAATCGGCAATACGCCGTAAATTGCATTTGAAATGGCCAACATAGACCGGGTCAAACCGAACCAATGTGGTGAAAAGCCGCCAATCTGCCTCGGTGATTTCATCGCCAAGAAGATAACGGTTTTCGCCCAAACGCGCCTCGATCCGGTCAAGCGCGTCAAACAGATCCGTTACCGCCTCATCATAAGCCGGTGCCTTTGTCGCAAATCCAGCGCGATAGACGCCATTATTGATATGCTGATAAATATCATTATTGATCGTCTCGATGGCGGTGCGGCTTGCCGCTGGCCAGAAATCCAGCCGATTGCCGGTAATCGCATCAAATGCCGAATTGAACATGCGAATAATTTCTGATGATTCATTCGAAACAATCTGTTCAGTTTGCTTGTCCCATAAAACCGGCACCGTCACCCGGCTCGTCACATCGGGTTTGGATTTCTGGTAAATTTGATACAGAAAATCACTTTGATAGAGCGTGTCGCCAGTGGCAAATTCATCGGTGCCAAAGCTCCAGCCATTATCCAACATCAGCGGATGCACAACCGAAACCGAAATATGCGCATCAAGCGCCTTTAGGTGCCGGAAAATCATCGTTCGGTGCGCCCAAGGGCAAGCATGCGACACATAAAGATGATAGCGCCCAGATTCGGCTTTAAAACCAGCCTTACCGGTTGGCCCGGCGGCACCATCTGCAGTTATCCAATGACGAAACCCGGCATCTTCACGAACAAATTTGCCATCGGTCTTTTCGGTATCATACCAAGCCGTTGACCAGCTTCCGTCAATTAATAACCCCATTTGGTTTCTCCATGGTCGAAAGCGATGACAAGCCCGTTCGGGGCGTCAAAGCACACCCCCTGATCACTGACATTTCATTGGCAATGCAAAATCAGTCCGCCGCAGCGCGAATTGCCGCGATATTTTCGGCATAGGATGCGCCTTTAAATACGGCCGAACCGGCAACAAGCGCGCGCGCACCTGCGGCCACCACCTTGCCAGCATTATCCGCCGTAACGCCGCCATCAACCTCGATGGTGATCGGACGATTGCCAATCATCGCTTTGGTGGCAGCAATCTTGTCAATCATGGCATTGATAAAGCTTTGCCCCCCAAATCCGGGATTGACCGTCATCACAAGGATAAGATCCAACCGATCAAGAACATGCTGCAAACCGTCAATCGGCGTATGCGGATTCACCGAAACACCAGCTTTACAACCAAGCTCGCGGATATGGCTTAGACTGCGGTCAAGATGCGGGCAGGCTTCGGCATGAACGGTAATAATATCCGATCCGGCAGCGGCATATTCGGCCAATAACGCATCAGGGTTTGACACCATAAGATGCGTATCAAAACATTTCTGACTGTGCGGCCGCAAAGCCTTGATCAAAGGCGGGCCAAAGGTCAGGTTTGGCACGAAATGACCATCCATGACATCAAGGTGAATCCAGTCGGCACCTGCCGCATCTACAGCTTTCACCTCATCGCCAATCCGGCTGAAATCAGCGGCCAAAATCGACGGGGCGATTATCAGATCATCAGTCATTTTATCCAGTCCCAATCATGGTGAATTCATGCGGGTATTTCGCGCAACCTTGCCGCTTTGTTAAGCTTTTCTAATGACAATAACATCAAATTACAAGCCATTCACCAGCCCCATGCACAGCATCCGGTAACGCCAACCGATCATATTTTTCCCACCTGCGTCAAAATATAGCTGATAAAACGATGACAAACCCTTTTGAAATAGGGTAGGTTTGCCACTAATTTTCGACGATTAATCCCGATTTCTAAGGACAGAAACATGACTTCTTCAAAGCCACAATTCCAGTGGGACGATCCTTTTTTCCTTGAGGCACAGCTAAGCGATGAAGAACGTATGGTTCGCGATGCCGCCAAGGCATTTGCCGATGACATTCTGATGCCACGCGTCATTGGCGATTTCCGCGATGAGGCGTTTGATCCAGCTTTGCTGAAAGATATGGGCGCGCTTGGCCTTCTTGGTTCGACAATCCCCGAAGAATTTGGCGGCGCTGGCGTCAATCATGTTGCCTATGGTCTTGCTGCTCGCGAGATTGAGCGGGTCGATTCTGGCTATCGTTCAGCCATGTCGGTTCAATCATCACTTGTCATGCATCCGATCTTTAGTTTTGGCAGTGACGCACAGAAACATAAATTCCTGCCAAAATTGGCAACAGGCGAGATGGTTGGCTGTTTTGGCCTAACCGAGCCCGACTTCGGATCAGACCCGGGCGGCATGGCAACCAAGGCGGTCAAAACCGATGGCGGCTATCATTTGTCAGGGTCGAAAACCTGGATCTCAAACGCACCCTATGCCGATATCGCCATTATCTGGGCCAAGCTTGATGGCGCGATCCGCGGCTTTATCGTCGAGCGTGAAACGGCTGGCAGCGGCTTTAGCACACCCAAAATCGAGGGCAAGCTGTCGCTACGGGCGTCGGTTACCGGTTCGATCCAGATGGATAATGCCTTTGTGTCTGAGGATAATCTTTTACCGCATGTTAGCGGATTAAAAGGGCCGTTTTCCTGCCTGAACAAAGCCCGCTATGGCATTGCTTGGGGCGTGATGGGCGCGTCTGAATTCTGCTGGCACGCGGCGCGTCAATATACACTTGATCGCAAACAGTTTAACCGGCCGCTTGCCGCCAATCAGCTTATCCAGCTAAAGCTTGCCGATATGCAGACCGAAATTACCCTCGGACTGCAAGCCGCGCTTCGGGTTGGCCGCTTGCTTGACGAGAATAACTGCGCACCGGAAAATATTTCGCTAATCAAGCGCAATAATTGTGGCAAGGCGCTAACCATTGCACGGACATCGCGCGACATGCATGGCGGCAATGGCATTGCCGAAGAATATCACATCATGCGGCACATGATTAATCTGGAAACGGTCAACACCTATGAAGGCACGCATGACGTTCATGCGCTTATTCTGGGACGGGCACAAACCGGATTGCAGGCCTTTACCGGCGCCTGATAAGGGCAAAGCATATAAATCCAAACAGATGATGTTTGGCAGTTGAAAACCGGCATGGCCTGATGTGGGTCTAGCCGGTTTTTTTGCGCCACCATGCAAGCAGATAGGCCGGTTCAACCACCACCACGCCAACACCAAAAATCACCACCATACCACCAGCAAGAACCATAGGGTCAGGCACCTCACCAAGCATCGTCACAGCGCCAAAAATTGCCGCAACCGGCAGCAAAAGCAAGACCGGCATCACCATTGGCACCGGATAACGCGCCAGCACATAATACCAAGCCGAATAGCCAATCGCGGTCATCACCACGCCAAGATAGATCACCGTAAGCCATGCCTCGATTGGCGCTGCCTGAATGGCGGGTAGCGGATTGCCATCAATCAGACATGATGCCAGCAGCATTTGTGGACCGGCCATAACCCCAATCCATGCGGTAAGCTGAAACCCGCCCAAAGCCCCGTCGAGGCGGCGGATCAGAACCTGACCAAATGCCCAAACAAGCGCCCCTGACAGCACCAGTCCGATGCCAAGCCATTGCCCCTCCAATGCAGGCGCACCAAGAATGACAACAACCCCGCAAGACGCCATGACAATGCCAAGAATCTGCCGAAGACTTGGCCGCTCGCCAAGAAGAATGGCGGCGATGATCACGCCAAAAATCACCTCGCTTTGCACCAACAAAACAGCTGGCGTTGCTGCCATCAGCGCCAAACCAGAAAAAGTAAGTCCATATTGCAGTGTCGCAGCGATAAATGAAATCCAACACAAGGTCCAAAAATGCCCACGTGGCAGGGGTACAAACCATGCCAGCAAGAATGCCGCCAGCACAAACCGCATACCCATTAACAGCAATGGCGGAAAATGCCCAAGCCCGGCCTTGGCAAAGGTAAAGCCAAAGCCCCATGTCAGCGGCACGATCAGGGCGATCAGAATATGGCGAAACAGCATTGGCGATTCCCGTTAAAGCGGCGCTTTCATATGCGTTAAAAGCCGGTCAAGAAACCCCAGCCCATCAGCAAGCGCATTCACTTCGATAAATTCGTCAGGCTGATGCATTTGCGCCATTCCACCCGGCCCAAAAACAATTGTTTCAATCCCTGCCGCCTGAAAATGCCCGCCATCGGTTCCAAAAGACACAACATCGGGCATTTCATTTGTCCACAACCGCGCCACCAGATTGGCCGCCGGTGACCCAGCCCGCGCCTGCATGCCCGGACACCATGACTCGACAATCAGATCAATGCCAGCATCGGCGTGGATCGCCCGCATTTCCGGCAACAGCTCTTTGGTGACAAATTGCTGGATTTCATCGAGAATG
>CAJYBL010000028.1 GCA_913064995.1 uncultured Alphaproteobacteria bacterium | reverse complement strand
TTTGCGATGCTGCGATTATGGCTGGTGGCCAGATCGCCATGATCGCATCGATTATTCTATGTGCATCAATCATCATTGGCGTTCTTGGCATAACCGGTCTTGGGATCAAGGTTACGTCGCTGATTTTGTCTTTTTCGGGTGGCATGATCTGGCCAGCCTTACTGTTAACCGCGCTTGCCTGTTTGTTCCTTGGCATGGAGGTGCCGACAACAGCGGCCTATGTGATTTGCGTTTCAGTTGCCGGGCCAGCATTGATTGATCTTGGTATGGCACCGCTGACGGTTCATCTGTTTGTTTTCTGGTATGCGCTTTTATCGACAATCACACCGCCTGTTTGCGGCGGGGTATTTATTGCGGCGGGCATGGTTGGCGAAAATTGGTTACGGGTTGCGTTGACCTCAATGTCACTTGGTATCGGGCTTTATCTGATCCCGCTTGGGATGGTGGTTCATCCCGAGCTATTGACGATTGGTGTGACGCCACTTTTGTCGTTATTGGCCTTTTGCAAGATTGCGCTTGCGCTTGGCTTGACATCCTATGCAGTGATTAGCGCTGGCAAGCCACTATATCGCCTGATCAGCATCATTTTGGGCATTGCTTTATTGCTGGTAGGCTAATTAGCGGCTGATTGCAAAGACCAGTTTTGGTAATGATGATAAATTTGCTCAAAGCTGGGTTGCATCAAAACCTTGATTGACAGATGGTGGAGTTTAAGCCAAACCGGCACTTGATGTTGGAAAAAAGCCCTTTAGGTGAAGGCATAAACAGATGACAGATCAAGACAAACTGATCGCTGCGATTGAAGACCAGTTGCGCCGCGACGCAGATACGATCGCTTTGCATCATTTGCGCAGGCTGATCTATCAGGATGGTCGTGATGATTTATGTTTTCATTTTGAAGATTTGACCGTTGATTGTACGCGCCAGCCCCTGACACAAGATATTTTGCAACGGCTTTTGACGCTTGCCGAGGCGAAATCACTCGCTGATTTTATCAGGGCAATGTTTGCTGGCAAAGCAATCAATCTAAGCGAAGATCGGCCGGTTTCGCATTGCCGTCTTCGCACGCCAGATTACCGGCAAAGCGAGGCCTATCGAAAACTGACCCATTTTGCCGATAATGTCCGCGCCAATCAGAATATCAAATCAATTGTCAATCTTGGCATTGGCGGGTCGGATCTTGGTCCATCAATGGTGACAGCAGGTCTTGCCGGATTTCATGATGGGCCGGTGGTGCATTATGTTGGCAATGTTGATCCGCATGCGCTGTATGACATTTTGGCGCAATGCGATCCGCGCTCGACGCTTTTCATCATGACGTCAAAAACATTCACCACCAGCGAAACACTTGCGAATGCGGGTTTGGCAAAAGGCTGGCTGAAGCAAAATGGGGTTGCGCCTGAAGCGGCAATGGTGGCGGTAACGACCTATCAAGAGCGGGCTGTTGATTGGGGCATTGATCCGGCGCGTATTTTCGATTTTGACGAAGGTGTTGGCGGGCGCTATTCGCTGTGGTCGGCGGTTGGCCTATCGGTGATGATTGCCGTTGGCAGCACGGCGTTTGACCAGCTTTTAGATGGCGCGCATGCGATGGATAACCATTTTGAAACAGCGCCCTTTGCCAGCAATATTCCGGTAATCATGGGGCTGCTTCGCGTTTGGCATCGAAGCTATCTTGGCCATATGGCCTATGGGATTATGCCCTATGATCAGCGTCTGGCTAGATTGCCAGCCTGGGCGCAGCAGCTGGAAATGGAAAGTAATGGAAAATCGGTAACGCGACATGGCAAGCCGCTTGACCAACCAGCCGGCCCCCTAATTTGGGGCGAGGCGGGCGTGAACAGCCAGCATAGTTTTTTCCAATGGCTTCACCAGTCGGTTGATATTGTTCCGATTGATATTCTGATTGCGCGCAAACCGGCCAATCTTTTGGGTGATGTGGCTTGGCAGGCAAGCCACAAAACGCTGGCAATCAATGCGGTGGCGCAGGCTGAAGCATTGGCTGTTGGCGTTGAACATGTCGATGCGCCGCATCGCCATTTTCCGGGAAACCGGCCATCCTTGATGGTAAGCTGGGAAGCGACAACGCCTTATGCACTTGGCAGGCTATTGGCGCTTTACGAACATATCACCATCGTTTCGGGCTTTGTCTGGGATGTGAACAGCTTTGATCAATGGGGTGTCGAGCTTGGCAAGAAAATGGCACATGATCTTGCCAGCAAAAGCGATCTTGATGGCTTCAGTCCGGCTGCCAAGGCATTTCTAGACCGCTTGGGTGACTAGCTGATGTGATGTGGCATTTGCCAGAATTGGGCGCTTATCAGATGCGATGGCGGATGTTCAATAATGTGGTGGCGGCACATCATCGTTTGGCAATAGGATGCCACTATCGGGCTGCACATTTTCAAGCTGCGATTTCAACTTTTCGATTTCGAGCATTAATTGCGCAACCTCCTTCTGCTGCGCATAGACCTCATGACTCATCTGCGCTAATTCATGCTGCATAATCGCCATTTTTTCTTCAAGATAATTGATCTTCTGTTCCATGATTGCCTTTTAGCATTCGCTGGCTGGTTCGGCAAAGGCCGAAATGATCTGACGTATAAAATATGACCGTTAAAAATGACTGACGCTATCGCACTGAAGTGATTTGATCTGTTGGCTTATCTCATTAAACTCATGGCTGGCGGAACGAATTGCCTCGCCATGGCAAACCTTTTAACAATGAGGAGTGGCATGTGAACAAAAAAGCGCTGAAAATCTGCCTTACTTGTTTTGCCAGTTTTTTGATCTTGGTTTTTGTTTTTGGTCCGCGTGAACCGGTTCGGCTTGGCACTGGCCATAACAAAATTATGATTGGTAATGATATTGACGCCTATCTTGCCATGCGCGAAGGGCAATTTGATGACATTATTGACGGGGTTGAAAAACAGGTCATCTGGGCTGGCGAGGCTAATGTAAAAACGCCGCTATCGATTATCTACCTTCATGGCTTTACCGCCAATTCAAAAGAAATCCGACCAGTGCCGGATCGGGTGGCCGCCGCTTTGGGCGCCAATCTCTATTTTACCCGCTTTACAGGTCATGGCCGCCAGCCTTCGGCACTGGCAGATGCCGATGTCGGGCGCTGGATGGATGATGTTGGCGAAGCCATTAAAATTGGCAAGCAGATTGGCGAGACGGTCATCATCATGGCCACATCAACTGGGGGTACTTTGGCCGCTGCCGCCGCACTTGATAAGGCGGCTATGAAAAATGTTGGTGGGATCATTTTCATTTCCCCAAATTTTGCTATTAACAACCGCGCTGCCAATTTGCTGACTTCGCCATTTGCGCGGCAATGGGTGCCGCTGGTGATTGGCACAGAACAACAGGGCAATCCGCGAAATGATCGTCATGCCCGCTACTGGATGATGACCTACCCAACAACGGCATTAATGCCGATGGCCGCCATTGTTGCAGCGGTTGATCGGGAGTCATATGACGATGTTGATATACCAGCCTTGTTTTATTACAGTCGCCAAGATCAGGTTGTTGTGCCTGAAAAAACAGCCGCATTTGCCAGATCGTGGGGTGGGGTATCGAAAACTATCATTGCCAGCCTGACCGACGATGATGATAAATTTTCACATATTATCGCTGGAGATATTGTGTCGCCAAACCAAACAGAAAGCGCGGTTGATCATATGCTTGCTTGGATCACTGGGCTGCAAAACCGCTAAAAGATCGCGTTACTGGTTGCGCTTTTTTCTGGCGGATCAGGCTTTGGCAAGGTGCGTGATCAGACCGATGATTAGGCGGGCGGCATGGCCGCGTCAAAGGCAATGGCCAATTTGTCGGTTATCTCGCCGATATGGGAATCTTCCAGAATAAAAGGCGGTGCCAGAAGCAAATGATCGCCATTTTTGCCATCAATCGTGCCACCCATCGGATAGCATAATAATCCGGCCTCAAATGCCGCAGCCTTGATTTTGCGATGCAGGCCAAATGCCGGATCAAAGGGGGTTTTCTGGGTTCGGTCGGCAACAAATTCCATACCGATGAAAAGCCCCCGCCCGCGAATATCACCGATAAAAGGGTGCTGGCCAAAGGCCGATTGCAATGCCTGTATAAGCCTGTCGCCCATCATGGCGGCACGGCTTGGCAGGCCAGTTTCGATGATTTTGCTGAGAACAGCATGGGCGGCAGCACAGGCAACAGGGTGGGCAAGATAGGTATGCCCATGCTGAAAAAAGCCGCTTCCGGTGGCAATCGCATCATAGATGTCCTTGCTGCATAACATGGCGCCAACCGGCTGATATCCGGCGCCAAGCCCTTTGGCGATGGCGATAATATCAGGCCGGACTTGATCATGGTCACAGGCAAATAAAGATCCGGTTCGGCCCATACCGCACATCACCTCATCAAGAATTAGCAGCACGCCATAGTGATCACAAATTTCGCGAATGCGGGTGAAATATCCCGCTTCGGCAGCGACCGCGCCAAGTGTTGCGCCAACCACTGGCTCGGCTAGAAAGGCCATGACCTTATCAGCGCCAAGCCGCAGGATTTCGGTCTCCAGCGCATTGGCCATGCGTTGCCCATAGGCGTGACCACTCTCATCATCGGCTTTTCCACGATAGCGATAACAAGGCTCGATATGGCTGGCAGTGAACAAAAGTGGGGCAAATTGATCACGTCGCCATGCATTGCCACCAGCAGCAAGCGCCCCAAGCGTATTGCCGTGATAGCTTTGCTTGCGGGCGATGATATGGGTTCTTTGCGGCGAACCAGTTTCAACAAAATATTGCCGCGCCAGTTTCAGCGATGCTTCAATGGCTTCTGAGCCGCCCGACACAAAATAGACACGGTCAATGCCAGATGGCGCATTGGCAATCAAAAGATCGGCTAATGCTTCGGCAGGTGGCGAGGTAAAAAAGCTGGTATGGGCGAAAGATAATTTATCAATCTGGTCTTTCATTGCAGCCGCGATATCAGCGTCACCATGACCAAGACAGGAAACCGCTGCACCGCCTGAACCGTCAAAATATTGTTTCCCCGTTGAGTCGGTAATATAGCATCCAGCGCCGGCAATGGCGACGGGTGGGGTGATCTTGCTATGGCGCGGGAAATTATGTGTCATCTGGATTGGTCACCAATTATAGCCAAATACAACCACCTTAACGAATATGCTCGAAAGGTATATTTAATCGTTACTGGCGAGCCGGCCAAGATCAATCATAAATCACCGAAAGCGATAGCAATTTAAGAGCATTTTGCCATTGAGTGGAGAATTAATATAAAAACAGCAGCATATAAGATACATCATTTTTGTCTTATTTTTTGGATGGTGATTGTCTGATGCTTGATTTTATGGCTCAACATGTTGAGCATAGCGGATGGCATATTAAATCAAGCCTGTTAACAATTTGGCGCTAAAATCTTTGGCATAGCAACTAATGGTCATGTTAAGAAGTGATCGAGTCAATCATTGAGTTCACAAATAAAGGGCAGAGATATGCTACAACCTGACGACCAAGCAAAAAGCCAAGATATTGCCTATCGATCTCTGGTTGGGTCGCCAGTCATTGATTTTGCGGCGCGCTCAACGATGGGTGAAGTACGTTTGTCGGCATTTGCCGGACGTTGGGTTTTGCTATTTTGTCATCCAGCAGATTTCACCCCAGTCTGTACGTCTGAATTTGTCGCTTTGGCGCAAGAACAGGATAAATTTGCTGAAATGGATGTCCAGCTTTTAGGGCTGTCAGTTGATAGTGTTTATAGCCATATGGGATGGATTGAGTGGATCGAGACCAAATTTAACCTGTCGGTCAATTTTCCAGTGATCGAAGATGTGTCGATGGATATTGCGCGTGCCTATGGTATGATTGACGCCTATAGCGACACAACATCAACGGTTCGCGCTTGTCTGTTCATTGATCCGGCCCAAAAAGTGCAAGCGCTAATTCATTATCCAATGCATATTGGCAGGTCGGTTGATGAATTGCTTCGTGTGCAGCGCGCCCTAATCGACACTTATCAGACAGCCAATGTTGCACCGGCCAATTGGTGTCCGGGCGATGATTTCATGCAATCGGCTGCGGATTCGGTCTCGGGTGGCACCAAGGGCTGGCTTCAGCGGGTGATGCGCCCGATTGACAAATCATAGCAGGCGCACTGCTTGCATATATAGAAAATAAACTACATAATAAGGCTATCTTAGCCTGATCATTCGGGTCAGTGCTTGCAACCCATATTGAAATATGGTCGGTAATTGCCGTGACACGCCCATATTTTGACAAGTAAAATGAGTGATTAATGAGCGCGCACGAAAAGAGTAAATCCAGTTTCGATCTTTTGATGAATCGTGCCTCGGACGTCTTTCAGGCGTTGTCTCATCCATTACGCCTGTCAATTTGTTTTGAACTTAGCACGGCAGAACAATCGGTAAGCCAGCTGTGCGATGCACTGCGTCAGCCCCAGCATAGCATTTCGCAGCACCTGGCCTTGCTGCGCAAACAGAATGTTGTCAATGCGCGCAAGCAATCGCGGCAGGTTTTCTACCAGATTAGTGACCCACAGGTACAAAAAGTGTTGAACTGTATCAAAAGCGAGATCATGGCCGCTGAACCGAATGGTGCCATCGCATCATCGCTGGCGACGAGTGACGTGCAACAGGTTGCTGTGGCTGGTGAAGCTGGCCGGTTTTCCACAGTTTTTAAGCCGTCATTCGATCGGTGGCAGCAACATGATAAGGGGTAGATCAAGGGGTGGTGGTTGGCGGTTTTGCGCCTCACAGATTTACCTGACCCGCTGTGCAGCGCTGTTTTTGCTGCTGGTGATATCTATTGTTGGTGCCGGGTCGGTAAAAGCAGCCGATAGCCTTGGCCAGCTTGTTATGATTACCTCTAGCCATTGTCCATGGTGCGAAGCTTTTGAAGATGATGTTGGCAAGGGCTATGACCTCACTGAAGAAGCGCTGGTCTATCCGCTTCGCCGGCATGATTTTTACAAGGCAATGCCGGATGATTTGGCGCATCTGACGCCAGCAACGATGACACCAACTTTTATTGTTATGCGTAATGGGGCGGAAGTTGGCCGGATTATCGGTTATCCGGGCGCCGAGTTATTTTGGTGGCGGATTTCCGAATTTACCGCGCAATGATGCTTTTATAAGTAACAGAGAATATTCAAAAAAATATAAAATTCTGTCATGATTTCGTGCGTTGCTATTGCCGCCACCCCTTATTAATTAACGCTTTTCACAAAAAAAAGTAGGTTTGGAGGCTTGAACCCGTTTTACAAACCATTTTTTTTATGTTCAGATTAGTTATAAATAAAAAATCACATATGTTAAATGTGAAGAATGTCTAGAAAAGCGGGGAAAAGATGAAAACTATTTTTTATTCCATCATGGCTTTGGCTACGCTTGGCATCACAGCAGCCAACTCAGCTTCAATGATAGTCCGAGATCCAGGGCTTATTCCTTACGAAATTGTTGATGGCAACTCTATACCAAAATCATTAACAGGTGTCGCAGGCGATCCATCTAAAGGGAAAAAGATTGCAATAGGCCGTAAAGCAGGCAATTGCCTAGCTTGTCATGCCATGCCAATTCCTGAGCAGCAGTTTCATGGTGAAACTGCTCCATCGCTTTACGGTGTTGGTAACCGCCTCAGCGCGGGTGAACTGAGGATGCAACTGGTGAACTCAAAGGTAACAAATGAGGACACAATGATGCCGTCATATTACCGTACTTTTGGCTTTGAACGGCCACTGAAGAAATTTGTGGGTAAGACCATTATTTCTGCACAAGACGTTGAGGATGTTGTTGCATACCTCCAAACTTTAAAAACTGATCAATAGTCCGGAGCATTGACCAAAATGAAACAGACAAAACAATTCTCAACAATTTCACGCAGGCATGCGCTTGCTATGCTTGGTGCAGCTGGTACGGCTGTCTTCGCTGGCGTTCCTGCCTATGCGGATGGTGCAGCTGTTGCTGCTAAAATCAAAGGCTTGACCGGTGGCAAATCTGTTGGTGAAGGCACGATCGAACTTGATCTGCCGGAAATCGCCGAAAACGGAAATGCGGTCAAGGTTGCATTCTCAGTCGACAGCCCAATGACAGCCGATAATTATGTCAAAGCGGTTCATGTCATGGCCGATGGCAATCCAACCCCTGACGTCGCTTCATTCAACTTCACGCCAGCAATGGGTGCTTGCAGTGCATCGACACGGATGCGTTTGGCAAAGACCCAGAACATCATCGTTCTTGCTGAAATGAACGATGGCAGCTTCAAACAGGCACAAGCCACTGTCAAAGTCACCATTGGTGGCTGTGGCGGTTGATCAGATAGCGAACGGAGAACAAAATAATGGCAAAGATTAAACCTCGCGTAAAAGTTCCAAAGAAAGCCGCTGCTGGTGAAATTATTGAAATCAAGGCATTGATTTCGCACCCTATGCATACCGGCCGCGCCAAGGACAAAAAAACTGGAAAAAAAATTCCGCGCAAGATCATCAATAAATTTGTCGCAAGCTTTGACGGCCAAGATGTATTTACGGCTAATTTCGAGCCCGCAGTTTCTGCTAACCCGTATATTGCCTTTCCTTTTAAGGCCAGCAAGTCAGGGGCATTCACCTTTACATGGGTCGAAGATGGCGGCGCAGAATTTACTGCCAGCAAAAAGATGACCGTAGCCTAATCTTCGGATTTGGGTCGCGAGTTAATAGGGAGGATTTTATAATGCGACTAGCAGTAATGATAACAATGGCGTTCAGCTTGGTAGCTGGAGCTGCATTTGCGAAAACCCCATATCATGATGGTACCGCCGAAGTGATCAAGCCAACTGATAAGAACCACCCACTTGGTGAAATTGTGTCTGGTTATGATTTTCGCAAGGCAATGATCCGAGATGTGCAGGATGATGATTTTGAAAATCCGGCTATGCTCGTTGTCGATCATGGTGAAGAGCTGTGGGGCACCGTTGATGGTAGTGCCGGCAAATCACTCTCTCAGGCTTTCGAGGGTTGCGCCGAAGTGCCACTTGATGTGGTGGGGTCGGTTTATCCACGCTTTAATAATGCTGCCGGTAAAGTAATTTCACTTGAGCAGGTTATCAATATGTGTCGTGAGACCGCAATGGGCGCAAAGCCTTATAAGTGGGAGTCACGCGACATGCTTGGCATCACAGCCTATATCCGGATGCAGTCACGCGGATCGCGCGTCAATGTCGCAGTTGATGGAAAAGCATCTGCAGCATTTGAGCGCGGCAAAAAGCTTTATTATCAACGTGTTGGTCAGTTAGATATGTCATGTGCACATTGTCACGAAGATAACTACGGTAATTATATCCGTGCAGATATGCTGTCTCAGGGCAATATTAATGGCTTTCCGACTTACCGCCTGAAGTGGAACGGTGTTGGGTCAACCCACCGCCGATTTAGAGGATGCATGAAAAATATTCGTGCAAAACCTCTGCCTTATGGTCACGAAGATTATGTAGCGCTTGAGCTTTATACAGCTTGGCGGGGTAATGGCCTGAAGGTGGAGGCCCCAGCCTATCGGAATTAAAACTTTTAGCGCCTTTTGAAAAAGGTAAAATATTTTACCCCATACTGCCACGCAGTATGGGGTATTTTATTTGGAATAATCAAAAAAACCTATATGATGATTCGTACATAAGGTAATTTCTATATATATTTAGATGTAATTTAAAAATGAAGTTGGGGGCGTTTCAGTGACAGTTAGTTTCGGTGCAGCATTAATGGCGGGATTGCTTAGCTTTCTGTCGCCATGCGTTTTGCCGCTTGTGCCGGGTTATATTGGGTTTCTGGGTGGGCTTGGTAATCGATCAAACGATGTGTCTAATCAGGCAAAAACAATTTTGTCGCGCCTTCAGCTTGTTATGGCCTCGGTTCTTTTTGTTGCTGGGTTTTTGACGGTTTTTGTCGCGCTTGGCGCATCAACCAGCATGGCAGGCAGCTTTATCGCGCAGCACATGAATTTTTTCCAAATGATTGGCGGTGGCATAATCACTATTCTGGGGCTGCACTTTATTGGCGCTTTTAGCATTGGAGTTCTGAACCGCGATGTGCGGTTCATGCCATCGCCTAAACGGTTTGGCACGGTTGGCGCTTATGTTGTTGGCCTGGCCTTTGGTTTTGGCTGGACGCCATGCGTTGGACCAGTTCTGGCAACAATATTGATGCTCTCAGCAGGCTCTGGTGGTGAAAGTGATGGTGCAGGCTTATTGTTTGCCTACGGGCTTGGGATTGGACTTCCTTTTATTTTAGTGGCTGTTTTTGCTGACTTGTTTATGGATAAATTTAGGCTTTTCTCGGCGCAAATGCGTTATGTTAAATGGATACTTGGTGGATTCTTGGTAGTTACTGGACTGGCCATAATGACTGGAACATTGTCTCAAGTAGGTTTTTGGCTATTGCGCAATGTATCATTTTTTCAAGGGGTGGGATGATGGCTGCGACAATACGTTTTCTGGTTTTAAGTTTTTCTATCATTCTTGGATTTACCGGTCCAAGTCTTGCTGGTGATGAAAGGCCAACATTAGGTGATGATGGTCTCTATCATTATAACTGGTACCATCAGTCATTTTTTGAACTTGCCGACGATCTTGATGAAGCTCTTGCAAGTGGCAAAGTTTTGATGGTCAAATTTGACCAAAAAGGCTGCATTTACTGTGAAAAAGTTGCCACTGAAATATTAAGTGAACCAGCAATCAATAAATATGTGCGTGAGAACTTTTTGGTTGTTCAATTGGATATTTTTGGGTCTCGTGATGTGACGGATCTTGACGGGACTGTGTTACCTGAAAATGAGATGGCAGCTCGCTGGGGTGTTGTTTTTACCCCATCAATTTACTTTATAACCGAGAAAAAAGATGTCGGTAAGTTAACAGAGACGGCCGCTGCGGTGATGCCTGGGGCTTTCATGAAAGGAACTTTCATGGGGATGCTCGAATGGGTCAAAACTGGCGCATATAAAACTGAAACTCGTTTTCAGAAATATTTCAACGACAATTATCAACGAATACGTGAAGAAATGAAGGCTGGTCGTCCTGCCACCTAATTTCACCAGAAAACTCATGTGTTTAGTTCAAAATGTTGGAGTTAAATTAAGGAAATGACGATGGATCAGAAAAAAACTAAAAACACGCTATCGCGCCGCCAAGTTCTTGGTGGGACTGCTGCAGCACTTGGAAGCGTTGCCGCAATTCCATATGCCTCTGCAGCAGAGTCAAACCCTGCAAATTTACCACCAAATGTGCCTGAATGGACGCCCTATCTTGGCGCCGGTGTTGACGTTAATCCCTATGGTATGCCGTCTGAACATGAGTCGCACGTGATCCGTCGCAATGTCGGATGGCTGACCGCTAGCACCGAATCATCAATTAATTTTACGCCATTGCAGGATCTTGACGGGATTGTCACGCCAAATGGCCTGTGTTTTGAGCGTCATCATGGTGGTGTTCCTGAAGTGGTGCCTGCTGATTATCGCCTGATGATCAATGGACTTGTTGATTGGGAATTGATTTTCACCATCGATGATCTCAAACGGTTTCCGCAGGTAAACCGGTTCCATTTTCTGGAATGTGCAGCTAATGGCGGCATGGAATGGCGCGGTGCGCAGTTGAATGGATGCCAATATACTTTTGGTATGGTGCATAATGTCCAATATAGCGGTGTTCGCTTATCCGATATCTGCCGTGAAGTCGGGGTAAAACCATCGGCCAAATGGGTTCTTGCCGAGGGTGGTGACTCGGCTGGCATGAACCGATCGGTTCCAATCGAAAAAATTCTGGATGATTGCATGATTGCCTATTCCATGAATGGCGAGGCCTTGCGGCCTGAACAGGGCTATCCGGCGCGATTGGTTGTGCCGGGCTGGGAAGGCAACATGTGGGTGAACTGGATTCGCCGGTTGGCATTCGGTGACGCCCCGTATATGGCGCGCGGAGAAACCTCAAAATATCCTGAC
>CAJYBL010000027.1 GCA_913064995.1 uncultured Alphaproteobacteria bacterium | reverse complement strand
GTGAATGGCGCAGCAATTTTTAACTATGCAGAGGATCGCTAGATGGATTTTGAACTGACGCAGGATCAACAAATTTTTTATGACTCAGTGAAACGGTTTGCTGTCAATGAACTTGCCGATGGTGCGGTTGATCGCGCCAATAGCGATGGCTATTTATGGGATATCGCGGCGCGGCTCGCCGAAATGGGATTGCTTGGGATCACCATTTCTGAGTCCAAGGGTGGTATTGGCGGAAGTCTAACCGATGCTGTGCTGGCGATTCAGGCCATTGCCGAGGTCTGTCCGCGAAGTGCCGATGTTGTGCAGGCTGGAAATTTTGGCGCAATCCGCACTTTTGCCGAATATGCAAACGCCGATCAGCTGGCGCGGTTCCTGCCTGATCTTCTAGCTGGCAAAGGGGTTATGTCGGTTGGCATGTCCGAACCTGATGCTGGCTCGTCAGTGACTGAATTGAAAACATCGGCAACGCCTGATGGTGATGATTTTCTGGTCAATGGAAGCAAGGTTTTCGGCACGAATAGTGGTGATGCCAAAGTGTTTTTAATCTATCTTCGCTTTGGCCCCGGAACCGAAGGTATTGGATCGGCGCTTATTGAAAAAGGCACGGCCGGTTTTGAGATTGGCCCGGGCTATCGCTATATGAATGGTGAGTCATGGTCGCCGCTTTATTTCGATAATTGCCGCATTCCCAAAGCTAATATTCTGCTTGGGTCAGGCGGATTTAAAAAACAGATTTCGGGATTCAATATCGAACGGCTTGGCAATGCGGCGCGCGCCGTGGCGGTGGGGCGCAAAGCCTTTAACGAAGCGCGTGACCATGCCAAAACGCGCCGCCAGTTCGGGCGCGATATTTGTGAATTTCAGGGGCTTCAATGGAAATTTGCTGAAATGCAAATGCGGCTTGAGGCAGCACAGCTATTGCTGATGCGGGCGGTAACGCGCGCCGATAATGACCTGCCATCGGCGCAGGATTCGGCGCTGGCAAAACTGGCTTGTAATGATGCAGGTTTCTATGCGGCAAATGAGGCCTTGCAAATCATGGGTGCGCTTGGGTTTAGCGATGATAACATTGTTCAATATTGTATGCGCCGCACGCGTGGCTGGATGATTGCCGGTGGGTCAACTGAGATTCTGAAAAACCGGATTGCCGAAGGTATTTTTGAACGCCGCTTTTCACAGCGCCCGCCAAAACCGGCAAAAGATGGCGCATGACCATGTCTGATTTTGCACAGCCACTTATCGCGCCGCAATCGGTTGCATTGATCGGGGTGTCGGGGGATGCCAAAAAACTATCAGCGCGGCCGTTGCAATTTTGTCAGCAGCATGGCTTTGCCGGTAAAATCTATATTGTAAATCCGCGCCGTGATGAGGTGCTTGGTCAAAAAGCATATCGGTCGGTAACGGCCATTCCGGATAAGGTGGATCACGCCTATATCCTTATTGGTACGGATTTGGTCGAAGCAGCGCTTGATGATTGCATTGCGGCGGGGGCAAGGGTTGTTTCTATTCTTGCTGATGGATTTGCCGAAGCTGGCGACGCGGGCATGGCACGCCAAGCGCGGCTTGTTGCCAAGGCCAAGGCTGCCAATATAGTTCTTATTGGGCCAAATTCGATGGGTGTGGTAAATACGAATAACGGTTTTGTTTGCACCACCAATGCCGCCTTTAAAACCGATGAGTTACCGTGTGGGCGGCTTGCTGTTTTATCGCATAGTGGCAGTTTGATTGGCACGCTGATTTCGCGCGGACAGGAACGCAATATCGGGTTTGCGGCGCTGATCTCGCTTGGCAATGAGGCGCAATCTTGCGTTGGTTCGATTGGCCTTGAATTGGTTGAGGATGATCATATTGATGGCTTTGTGCTGTTCCTTGAAACCATGCGCAATCCGGAAATTTTTGCCACTTTTGCCGCAGCGGCCAAACGCCTTGGCAAACCAGTGGTGGCTTATATGTTGGGGAAATCCAGCGATGGTCAGGCTTTGTCAGTGTCGCATACCGGCGCAATGACCGGCGAAGCCAAGGCCGTTCGTGCCTTTCTGGCGCATCTTGATGTTGCTGAGGTCAGCCAGTTTGATGCGTTGTTTGAAGCGCCAGCATTGCTATTGAAAAAGCCGCAATTGAAATCCCGCCCGCGCCGCGCAACCGTTGTCACCACAACCGGTGGCGGCGGTGCCATGCTTGTTGATCAGCTTAGTATCCGCGGGGTTGACCTTGCTGGATTAAGCCCCGCCTCAAAGATATTTTTTAAGGATCAGCAGATTCCGTGCGGTAGTGGCAAGCTTGTCGATGTAACGCTTGCTGGTGCGCAATATGACATCATGAAAAAAGCAATAACGCAGCTCATCAATGATCCGGAAACAGGCATCGTGGTTGTGGCGATTGGATCGTCGGCGCAATTCAACCCGGAACTGGCGGTAAAGCCTATCATTGATGCGGTCGAGGAAAACCCCGCCGCCGCGCCGGTCATTGCCTTTCCGCTGCCAATTGCAAAACAATCAATGGTGATGCTTGAGGCGAATGGCATTCCTTGTTTTGGCAGTGTTGAAAGCTGCGCTGACAGTGTTGCCCTATTACTTGCCGCCGAATCCAGCAGACTGGATGATCAGATCGATGATGGCATTGATTTAAAAAATGTTCAGCAGCAGCTTGATGCGGTGATGAAAGCAGCGGCGATTGGGGGTGATGGCGGCGTGCTGAATGAAGTTGACGGCACCCGGATTTTCACCAGCCTTGGCTTGAAGGGGCCGCGCCAGCTATTTTTGCCATTGCCGGAAATCAAGGCGCAACCGGCATCTGCATTTGTTGCAAAAGCGGGGCTTGCCTATCCGCTTGTTGCCAAGCTTGTGTCACCAGATATGCCACATAAATCTGATTACGGCGCAGTAGCTTTATCAATCGAAACCGGTAATGCGCTTGATGCGGCTGTGGCGCAAATGCGGCAAGCCGTGACAAGTCAACACCCTGCCGCCAACATTGAAGGCCTGTTGTTTCAAGAGATGGCGTTCGGGCTTGGTGAGGCGCTCGTCGGTTTTCGGCATGATAATCTTGTTGGGCCGATCATCACCGTTGGCGCAGGTGGCATTTTTGCCGAAATTTACAAGGATGTCAGCATTCGCCCAGCACCGGTTAGCCTTGCAACGGCGCGCAAAATGGTTGACGAGGTCAAAGGGTTTGCAGCGCTTCGCGGTTATCGTGGCAAGGCAAAGGGTGATCTTGAGGCGCTTGCCAATCTGGTTGCCAATCTGTCACAGCTTGCCAATCTTCGCCATATTGCCGAAGCGGAAATCAATCCGGTGATGGTGCAGGCTGATGGGGTTTTGATGCTCGATGCGCTGATCCGCATTCAACCGTATCCAATGCTTGATAGCACCGCATCATGAAAGCGGGTCGCAAAGAACGTAATAAAGGCCCAACACCGCCGCATTATCTTTGGACCTATGGTGGTGATAACCCAATCAAATAGACGCCGCAGATAGATAATCAGGATGACGCACTGTCATCCAGAAAATAGCGAAGGCTTTTGGCAATGAGATCTTGATCTTGATTGATATTCATGGTTTTTTGCGCCTCACGAAGACGAAGCCGATGCGCATATCCTGTCGGCAAATAGGAAAATGGGTCATCAACGCCAAGTGCCTCAGCCGCATGGACTGGCCAATCGGCATTCCATAATAATTCTCGTGCCATGGCGATAATATCCGCATCCCCTGCCTGCAAGATATCTTCAGCCTGCTTGGCGGTTGTGATGCCGCCAACGGCAACTGTTTTGATCTTGGCTTCATGTCTGATACGGCCGGAGAAACTGGCCTGATATGCCGGAATCCTTGGCACCATCGGCATGTCACTTGATCCGGTCACGCCGCCAGATGATACATCGACAACGTCAATATTAACCACGCGAAGCGCCTTTGCCAAGGCAATTGAGTCTGCCAATCGCCAACTGCCGCCTTTGCCATCAACGGCTGAAAGCCGGAAAAAAACCGGTTTGTCTTGTGGCCATTCTTCACGAACCGTCGCGCCAATTTCGACGGCAAAGCGCATACGGTTTTCCAGCGATCCACCATAGGCATCGTCACGCTGATTGGCCGATGTGGACAGGAATTGATGGATAAGATAGCCATGTGCGCCATGAATTTCGACAATGTCATAACCGGCATCAATGCTTCGCTTTGTTGCAGTACGAAACGCATCGATAACCCGCTTGATATCATCATGATCCATTTCCTTTGGCGGAATGGGGCGGGGCGGGCTTATGGCCGCAGATGGTGTCATAATTTGCCATGGTGGCAAGCCATCTTTGGCATCTTTGGCGGTAAGCGGGCGCCAATCTTCAATCGCGCCATGGCATGATCCCTTACGACCCGAATGGCCAAGCTGGATTGCCGGAATCGCGCCATGCTGTTTGATCATATCAGTTAAGCGGCGATAGGCAGCAATATGGCTTTGATGATAAAGGCCAGCACAAGAATGGGTTTTGCGGCCATCAGGTTCGACTGCGGTTTCTTCGCCAAACACGATACCACAGCCACCAATGGCAAGCCTGCCAAGATGCATCATATGCCAATCATTTGGGCCACCATCATCCGAGTGATATTGGCACATTGGCGATGCCATGATGCGGTTGCGGATTTCAAGCCCGCGCAATTTTGTTGGGGTGAAAAGCAAAGGGGTATTTGGTGAAGATTGCGCTGTCACGTTGATAGGCCTTGGTGAAAATAAATAAAGACATTGAAATGCGCAATGGAAAAGCCATGCAAGCAGTAAGTCTATCTTTGCTGGTCAAATGGCTTAAAGCAACAGGATTATCAAAAACCCCCACCGCCCATCATGGCTGGATGATTTGGCACTGACGATCTTGGTCAAACCTGTCTATGATCATTGGTAATTTAATCGCGCCCAAGCTGATACAATGCCAAAATGGAGACAGTTTCATGACATCATCTTCCAAATTAGCCAATGGACAGGCCGCATTGATCGAAGTTCGTGATTCAAAGCTTCATGGGCTTGGTGTTTTTGCTTGTGTCGATTTGCCAAAAGGCAGCGTTATCGAACGCTGTTTTTATCTTGTGATTGATGATGATGATTTGCAGGAAATCAACCGGCTGAATGATTATCTATTCACAAGCCCCGATGTGAAAAGCGACTATCTTTGCGTTTTGGGTTACGGGATGATTTATAATCATGGCGCGCCGCCAAATGCCGAATGGCAAATTGCCGATGGTGATAATCGCTTTGTCGAATTTACCGCGCTTGCCGATATTAAGGCGGGTGATGAAATCCTGCATGATTATGGCAGCGACTATTGGGATAGCCGCACCTAGCCATTACGGTTTTGGCATTTCATCAAGGCGAACCATCAAACCTTCTTTACCCGCAACAGCAGGATAGCGTTCCATCACCTTTGGATCATGTCCTGGAATGATATGATCGAGGCTTGGTGCGACCTTTTTCAGTCGGTCAAAACTTTCCATCATCTCGCCAACATGAAAGGCAATGGTGAAGGGGCGATAATCCTGCATATGTTCGTAGTAATGGCTGGCATCCGATGCCAGAACAACCCAGCCGCGTTTGGTGTGAACCGAAACAAATTGCAACCCTGCCGAATGGCCGCCTGTACGATGCAGCCGCAGCCCTGATGATAAATTATCATCACCTTCATAGAACGTGACCTTTTGCGCGTAATTAAGCCGAACAATGCCGCAAATATCATCCAGTTCAAATGCATGCTGCAATTGTGGGTATCGCATATAACGGCCAGTGGCAAATTGCAGCTCTTGTTCTTGAAGATGGAATTCTGCATTCGGAAACCTGTCAAAATTGCCCGAATGATCATAGTGAAGATGCGTCAGAACAACATCATCCACCGCATCGGCGGTGATGCCAAAATCAGCCAAAGTCTGAATTGGGCATTGAATGAAATCACGCTTGCGCTTGATCGCCATTTCGGCGGTAAAGCCGGTATCAATCACCACAATATGATCATCTGACTTGGCCAGCCAAACAAAATAATCCATTGGCATGGGGCCATCATGCGGGTCACCACCAATAAAATGTTCGCTTCGTACCGCATCGCGGGCGGCATAGCGAATGGCATAAAGCTCATAAATGGGAAGATCGAGTGAAGCTGGGTTTGACATGAAGGCCATCCGATTGCCGTGATGAAAAAACAAAGATAAATGCGTTATCTATTAGTGTGGTTTTCCTGCCAGCGTTGGCAACCAAAAAATACAGATCTTGCCAAGGCGAATATAAGTGCCAGCAAAGTCATTTTTGCGCTCGTTTGATTTCTGATAGATTTTTACCAGCAGTGGCGTATTGTTTTTAGCACAGTGATTAGTGAAATCATGGCGGCGTAACGCGATAATGCCAGCCCGCAATTATGCTAGCCCAGAGTAACGTCAGCAAGGGATGCAATAAGATGAGCCTTACCAGCGCGCATTGGGGAACCTATCACGCCCATGTCAAGGATGGCCGTTTGACCGGCCTTAGCCATTTTGTCGAGGATTCTGACCCAAGCGAAATTGGCAAAGGCATTGTTGATGTGATTGACAATGAATCGCGTATCATGGGGCCAATGATCCGGAAAAGCTGGCTTGAATCAGGGCCGGGAAGCCATCCCGAACGTCGCGGAATTGATACATTTGTGCGGGTTAGTTGGGATCAGGCAAATCAGATTGTCGCTGCCGAACTTGAGCGTGTCATCGCTGCGCATGGTAATGAGGCGATTTATGCTGGATCATATGGCTGGGCAAGCGCTGGCCGGTTTCATCACGCGCCCGGGCAATTGCACCGGTTTTTAAATGCGCTTGGTGGCTATACCAAATCGGTCAATACCTACAGCTTTGCCGCTGCTGAGGTGATTGTGCCGCATGTGATCGGCCATTTCCGCAATTATATTTATAATCAGACAAGCTGGACATCGGTTCGTGATCATTGCCAGCTATTTGTTGCCTTTGGCGGGGTGGCGCTGAAAAACGGGCAGATTGGGCAAGGCGGCCTTGGCCGTCATATTCAGAAGGAGTCGATTCTAGAAGCGCATAAAAATGGTGTTGAATTTATCTCAGTCTCGCCACTTCGTTCAGACATGATTGATGATGTCGATGCCTCGTGGCTGTCCATTCGCCCGAATAGTGATGCCGCCCTGATGATTGGGCTTTGCCATGTGCTGCTCGACGAAGGCTTGCAAGACCGCGCCTTTCTTGATCGCTATTGTGTTGGTTTTGACCAATTTGCCGAATATCTAACCGGTGCAAGTGACGGCATTGTCAAAGATGCTTCATGGGCTGGTGCCATCTGCGCGATCGATGCCGAGGCAATTAAGTCGCTTGCCCGCCACATGGCAAAATCGCGGACGATGTTGTCATTCAGCTGGTCTTTGACGCGGCAGGCGCATGGGGAACAGCCTTTTTGGGCGGGGATTACGCTTGCGGCAATGCTTGGCCAGATCGGTTTGCCTGGTGGTGGATTTGGGCTCGGCTATTCGGCGGTGAATACGGTTGGCAATCATATCCAGCGTTTGCCAGTTGCCGCAGTGCCGCAGGGTAAAAATGATGTTGAAACCTTTATCCCTGTTGCCCGCATTGCCGATATGCTTCTTCATCCGGGTGATGAATTTGACTATGATGGCGGGCGTTATCGCTATCCCGATATCAAGATGATCTATTGGGCTGGGGGTAATCCTTTTCACCATCACCAAGATTTGACGCGGCTTTTGGCTGGCTGGCGCAAGCCGGACACAACCATTGCGCATGAATGGTGTTGGAACGCGCTTGCCAAACATGCCGATATTGTTCTGCCTTGCACCACCTCGCTTGAGAGAACCGATATCGCCATGTCGCCAATGGATAATTATTTCGTGTCGATGCAGGCGGCGATTGCGCCCGTTGGCGATGCGCGTGATGATTTTGAAATTTTCCGCGGCATTGCCGCCAAAATGGGTGCCGAAAACACCTATACTGAAGGCCGATCCGCCGAAGATTGGCAACGCTGGCTTTATGATGTCACCAAACAGGCATCAGCCGAGCAAGGTCATGAATTGCCAAGCTATGATGCCTTTCGCAAAGATGGCTGGTTTAAATTACCACCCCCTGAAACAGCGCATGTCATGTTTGCCGATTTCCGCGCCGACCCAATGGCCAATCCATTGGCAACGCCAAGCGGCAAGATTGAGATATTTTCACAAGTCATTGCCGGTTTTGATTATGATGATTGTGCGCCGCATCCATGCTGGTTTGAACCACCTGAATGGCTTGGTAGCCCTGATCGCGGCTCGCGGCTACATCTTCTTGGAAACCAGCCAACTGCCCGGCTTCACTCGCAGCTTGATCATGGCAGCATAAGTCGTGATGCAAAAATTGCTGGCCATGAGCCGGTCAAGATCAACCGTCAAGATGCCGCCAAACGCGCCATTGAAAATGGCGATATTGTGAGGCTTTATAATGATCGTGGATCATGTCTTTGCGGGGCGATTGTCAGTGATGAGGTGATGCAAGGAGTGCTGATCGTTAGCACTGGTGCATGGTTTAACCCCGATCCGTCAGGGGCGTCCGGCCTTAGCTGTCATCATGGAAATCCCAATGTATTGACGCCGGATCTTGGCACGTCAAAATTGGCGCAGGGGCCAGCCGCGCATTCTTGTCTTGTAGAGGTTGAAAAATGGACTGGCGGTGCTGTTGCGATGACAGCGCATAAGCCGCCTTTGATTGAAGATGGCCGTCACCAAAATTTAAAGGCAAAAGCATGAGCTGGCAGATTTGGCTCAATCACGGCATGGAATCACAATTCAATCCGCGCGTTGCTGTTGGTGATGCGGCGGCGATTTGTCTTGCGGCATGGGCTGATCAATCGGCAGCTCGAAAAGCTGAATTAACCGGTCGTTTTGATCTTGCCTATGGCCCGCATCATCTGATGCGCTATGATTTTCATCCGGGGCATAAAGACCAGCCAATCATCATTAATTTTCATGGCGGCTATTGGCGGGCGCTTGATAAGGCCAACATGAATCATCATATGGCCGATCTGGCAAAAAGTGGATTTGGGCTGGTCAATATGAATTACCCGCTTTGCCCCGATGTTAGCATGACCCAGATGATGACGCATCTTGGCACTGGCATTGACGAGGTGATAAAAATGCTTGATGCAGGCGGCCATCATCAGCCGATCATCATGTTTGGTCATTCGGCTGGTGCGCATATTGCGCTTCATCTCTCGCATCACCCAAAATTAGCGAACCGACTTGTGGGGATTGCCGCGCTATCGGGCATTTATGAAACCGAATTGGTGCTGGAACTGGCGGTGAATGAGGATGTGCGTCTTAGCATGGACGAGGCGCATAAATGGAATTGTTTAACCCATATGCCTGCGGTTGGTCCTGCCTATTATATTGCGGTTGGCGGTGCCGAACCGTCTGGCTGGATTGACCAATCATGGATCATGGCAGAGGCGCTTTGCCAACGTGGTGATCGGGCTCAATTTCATGGTTGCGGCGGTCTGCATCATTTCAATCTTGTTGATTGTTTATGCGATGCCAATCACCATGATGGGGCGAGACTTCATGATTGGATGAAACTCTTGTCACGCGGTCTGTGATCAGCCATTTTTGGCGATATAATTTGATAGGATATCTTCACCAAGACCGGCCACTAATTTGGCCTGACTACCAACCGATGCGGCATTGTCTGCTGATGCATTGCCATCAAGGTGACGTTTTAGAACGCCTTGTAAAATGGCGGCAAACCGGAAACATTGAAAGGCGATTAGCGCATCCCAATTTGCCGGACGTTCAAGACATGTTTTGGCGCAAAAGGCAGCAACCAGCGCGGTTTCATCTGGAATGCCAAGGCTGGCTCGATCAATACCGCCAAGCCCGCCAATTGGCCATTTTGCATCCATGCGCAGCATTGCGCACCAATAGCTAAGGTCAATAAAGGCCGGTCCAAGGGTGCTTAATTCCCAATCAATCAAGGCAGCAATTTTGACCTGATCACGGATCAGCAGATTATCCAGCCGGAAGTCACCATGAATGACGCAAAAGCCGGGAACATCTTCATCAATGTAATTTGGCAGTTCGGCAAGTAGAAAGTCCATTGCGGCAATCGGCTCGGTTTCACTGGCGTGATATTGGCGCGTCCATGTGCCAAGCTGGCGATCAATATAGCCTGATGGTTTGCCAAAGCCCTCAAGCCCAAGCGCAATCGGGTCAAGCTTTGCCAATGCGGCAAGAACGTCAATTTTAGCATGAAACAGGGCGTGCCGATCGGCACCAGCATAGCCGGCCAAGGCAGGATCAAACAGGGTGTCGCCTTCAATTTCGCGCATGACAAAAAACTTCATCCCAATGACATCTGGATCATCGCAAGCGGCAATCATCTCCGGAACCGGTACCGCTGTTTTATCCAATGCTTTCATGACGCGAAATTCGCGATCAACCGCATGTGCTGATTTTAACAATAAGCCGGCTGGCTGGGTGCGAAGAACGAACCTGCCATCCTGTTCGCCAAGATCGGTTTGCAGTTGGTATGTTGGGTTTGACTGGCCGCTGGAAAATTTGTCCAGATTAATCGGCGCGCCAATTTGCGGGGCGGCGGTTTGCAGCCATTCTGCCAGTGATGATAAAAGTGACGCATCATGCGCTTTGTTGGGGCCGGTTGTAAAATTCGTCATCACTTAGCTCTAATTTAACAATGATGGAGGGAAATTGCGATTTGCAAGGTCAAGAAAGGGGCGGATGCCAAGATTGTTTTGACCATCTTGGCTTAGCTAGCGTAAGTTTACTAGGCTGTTTCAAGCGATGAAACGAAAAAGATGCTAGCTTGTATGATTGCTGTGAATACCCCGTACTTTAACTTAACTTCAGGCCAATTCATGATAAATTTTGGTTTCGGAGAGAATGCATGACCGGAAAACTTCATGGAAAGACGATTGTGGTCACTGGCGCTGCGCGCGGCCTTGGCGCCCTGTTTTGTCATGCCATTGCCGATGCTGGCGGAACCATTATTGCGCTTGGCCGTGATGAGGCGGCATTGGCGGCGATGATTGCCGATTTGTCAGGCACGGGGCATGATCTGATTCTGGCCGATGTGGCCAAGGCTGATGCGGTTTCAGGTGGGCTTGCCAGCCGCCAGTTTGATGGGCTTGTGAATAATGCCGGCATCGCGGTGACCGCCGCATTACATTCCAGTGCCGAAGATGATGTGAGGCGCGTCATTGATACGAATTTTCTTGGCAGTCTTTGGACATTGCGGGCCGCGGTTCCGGTGCTAAAGGCCGCTGGTGGCGGCGTTGTTGTGAATATCGCATCAGTGCTGGGCCATCGCCCATTGCCGCATACCGGAATTTATGCGGCCAGCAAGGCGGCAATCATGCAGATGACACGTTCGGCTGCAATTGAGCTTGCACGCGACCATATTCGGGTGAATGCGCTGGCACCTGGTTATGTGATGACCGATCTAAACCGTGATTTTCTGACAAGCGATGCTGGCATAAAGCTGCAAAAACGAACCGCGCTTCACCGTTTTGCCAGCCCTGCCGAATTGATGCCAGCTTTGTTATTTCTGCTGGATCCAGCCAATAGCTATATGACGGGGGAAACTCTAACCATTGATGGTGGCATGAGTGCCAGCTTGTAAACGAAAACAGCCCCGAAAAGAGGTAAAACCCAAAATATAAAGTTTAAATAAATTACCGCTTTGAAAAGAATAGGATTGCCAAAATATGGATTTTTCAATTGATGCCGCATTACAGGCCGATCACGATCGGTTGCGCGCCTTTGTCCGCGATGAAATCGTGCCGCTTGAAGCTGATCGGAAAAATTACGATTCCTACGGCAATATTGATATGGCGGTATTGCAAACGCTTCGTGCCAAGGTCAAGGCGGCTGGATTATGGGCACCGCAAATTCCGCGCGAGCAGGGCGGGCTTGGTTATGAGCCAACCGGTATGGCGGTGTTGTATGAAGCCATGAATTATTCAATCTTTGGGCCGGTTGCCTTTAATTGTGCGGCACCTGATGACGGCAATATGTATATTCTGAATAAAGTTGCCAACCAATCGCAAAAAGATCGCTGGCTGACACCGATTATCAATGGTGATGTGCGGT
>CAJYBL010000026.1 GCA_913064995.1 uncultured Alphaproteobacteria bacterium | reverse complement strand
GTTACTCCTGTTCTTCTTCTATCTTGGCTTTACCGCCTTGGCCAACGGGTTTGACCGCGCCGAACGCGGCAGTCGTCCAGCCGCCCTATTGGCGCTTGTTGGCATGATCAATGTTCCGATTGTCAAATTCTCGGTTGATTGGTGGAACACGCTTCACCAACCGGCAAGCCTGCTTCGCAGTGGTGGTCCGGCAATTGATTCATCAATGCTAACACCGCTGGTTCTGACACTTGTTGCCGCCCATGCCTATTTTGCCATTCTGGTGATTTTGCGGATGCGCGCGCTTTTGACCGAACGTCGCCTTGCCGCGCTGATGCTGCGCCCGGGAGGAAACTAATGGCTGAATTTTTTGATATGGGCGGTTTTGGAAACTATATTTGGGGCAGTTACGGCTTTGCCGTCATTTGCCTTGGCTGGCTGAATTATGCGAGCTGGCGCAAGGCCAAAACCACCGCAGAACAGCTTGTCATATTGCAAGATGCCACGCCTGTAAGCCCAACGAACACAGAATAGAAAAGTCCGGAGTAAAAATTCCTAGCGCCGCCGCCCGCCGCGACGCCTGCCACCCGCCAGCGCCGGTGCATCTTCATCGGTTAAAATCCTTGCGGGCAAATCAACTGCCGCTGCCAGATTAGAATAGGGATCGCTTTTATGCGGGATCGCCATTGCCTTGACAAAGTGGTCTTGAAATGACGCTTCGACCGCTGTTTCAATTTTTTCAATCTGCCTGACAACAGCTTCAATATCGCGGCGTGCAGCCTGATTCAACAAGGCCATCCGCGCACCCGCACCAGCTGAATTGCCTGCCGCCCGCACATTGGCCAGCAAACAGTCAGGAATCATCCCCAAAACCATCGCATATTTTGGGTCAATATGCGTGCCAAACGCCCCAGCCAGAACAACACGGTCGACCTTGCGGATATTGATTTTATCCATCAACAGGCGGAACCCTGCATAAAGCGCGGCCTTGGCAAGCTGGATTGCGCGAACATCATTTTGCGTCACGCTAACCGTATCGGTGATGCGATAGGAAAAGGTGCGGTCATCGGCTTCGATCCGGCTATTTTGCGCGGCCTTGCTGCCATCAATCACCCCATCCATCGTGATGATTCCAGCAAGATACATCTCGCCAAGCACCTCGATGATTCCCGATCCGCAAATGCCGGTAACACCGGTTTTTTCAACCGCCGCATCAAACCCATCTTCATCTGACCAAAGATCAACACCGATAACGCGGAATTTCGGTTCAAGCGTGTCCTTGTCAATGCGAATCCGTTCAATCGCCCCCGGCGCGGCGCGCTGTCCTGACGAAATTTGCGCCCCCTCAAAGGCAGGGCCGGTTGGCGATGATGCTGCTAACAGACGATTCTTGTTGCCAACAACGATTTCGGCATTGGTGCCAACATCAACAATCAAAGTCATTTCATCGGCCTTTTGCGGCGCTTCAGCAAGCACCACAGCCGCCGCATCAGCCCCAACATGGCCAGCAATGCAAGGCAGGATATAAACCCGCCCACCCGGATTAATGGCAAGGCCTAATTCAGCCGCCCGAACATCCATCGCCGCATCAACCGCCAAGGCAAAAGGCGCACCGCCCAGTTCAACCGGATCAATGCCAAGAAGAAGGTGGTGCATCACCGGATTGCCAACCAAAACCAGCTCGACAATATCTTCACTATTCAGGCCAGCCTGTTGTGCCGCAACATCAATCAGCGTTTGCAAACCGGCAATCACCGCCTTGGTCATTTCGGCCGCACCGCCCGGATTCATGATGCCGTATGATACGCGGCTCATCAAATCCTCACCAAATCTGATTTGCGGATTCATCGCCCCCGTTGAGGCCAGCACCTTACCGGTAACCATATCGCACAAATGCGCCGACATGGTGGTTGATCCCACATCAATGGCAACACCGGCAATCTGGTCTTTCAGGCCGGGCCAAATGGCCACGATCTGATGCCCGTCACGAAGCGCCACTGTTACATGCCATTTGCCCTGACGCAGAACTGGCTGTAACCGCTGGATAACATGTAGATCACAAGTGATATCGCCCGTCACACGATCCGGCCATTGCCCTTCCAAGGCTTCGATCAAGCGGCGTAAATCGCCTGATGGTTCATGCATGTCGGGTTCGCGCACCTCGACAAAACACAAACGCACAATCGGATCCATTTCGATTGAACGGCCATCGGCCTCTTTGCGAACAAGTTGATTATGAACCTGACTTTCAGGGGGAACATCAATCACCGCATCATTTAGTAATTTTGCCTGACAGGACAATCGCCGCCCATCAATCATGCCGCGCTTGTCGGCATATCGGGTTTCAACAGCCGTTACCGCAGCCAGATGATCGGCACCCGATTTCAAACCATGTTTGGCAAATTCACCAATGCCAACATCGACCTGACAGCGGCCGCACATGGCTCGTCCGCCACATACCGAATCAATATCGACACCAAGCTGGCGTGCCGCGGTCAAAACCGGCGTCCCAACTGGAACATATCCTTGCCGGCCAGAGGGGGTAAACACCACTTTCACCTGATCAGTGGCTGCCTTATCGGATGTCATGGCAGCTTCATCTTTGCTTTTGCTCATCACATTGCCACCAAATTACGACGGTTACGCGTTGCGGCGGCGGCGGGTCTGGCGACGTTCGCGCCCGCCTTCACCCGCCACAACAGGTTCGCGGAATTTTTGAATCCAACGACGACATTCTGGATCATTTCCGTTCATCACATTCGCGCCCATAATGCCGGTCATTTCTTCGGCGTGAAGCGGGTTCATAATTGCCGAGGTCATCCCCGCCCCCGCTGCCATTGACAGAAACGCGGCATTCATTCCGTGGCGGTTTGGCAGGCCAAAAGAAATATTCGACGCGCCGCAAGTTGTATTCACTTTTAATTCATTGCGAAGACGAATGATCAGATCAAGCGCTGACCGGCCAGCCATATTGATGGCACCAACCGGCATAATCAATGGATCAACAACAACATCTTCACGCGGGATGCCATAATCGGCGGCACGTTCGACAATTTTCTTGGCAACTTCATAACGCACATTCGGATCTTCGGAAATGCCGGTTTCATCATTTGAAATCGCCACAACAGCCGCGCCATATTTTTTGACCAGCGGCAAAACAACTTCCAGACGCTCTTCTTCACCAGTTACCGAATTGACCAGCGGTTTGCCTTGATAAACAGACAAACCCGCCTCAAGCGCGGCAACGATTGAACTGTCAATCGCCAGCGGCACATCAACTACCTCTTGGACAAGCTGAATGGCCTTGGCAAGAATTGCCGGTTCATCCGCCATTGGAATGCCAGCATTCACATCAAGCATTGTGGCACCCGCCTCGACTTGCGCCAACGCATCGGACAGCACGCGCGAATAATCACCAGCGGCCATTTCGGCGGCAAGAAGCTTGCGTCCGGTTGGATTGATGCGCTCGCCAATGACACAAAATGGCGAGTCAAAGCCGATGGTAATTTCCTGCTTGTGCGACGAAATAAGGGTCTTTGTCATAAATACTCCTGAGAATGGCGCCACCTTAGGCCGCGGTGCCAATAACGTCAAACCCGCCTTTGGGCAAAAGTTGGATATTGCCTGCCGCAATTGCATTCGCATAGGCAGCAGTTTTCCCAAATCCGCCAAACGGGTAAAAATGGAAATGTTCAATAAGGCATTCAGGATCATGCACCATGCCATATGCCAGATCAGATAGCAGCATATGCGGCGATTGAACGGTCATCAATTTTGCGACATTACGCGCCTGTTTTGAAATAAATCGCATTGACGGGCCAATGCCAGAAATTTGCGCAAAGCGGAACAGCGTTTTGATCGTTGCTGGCCCCGGAATGCCAATTCGAATTGGCAATTCATTGCCCGCAGCACGAACGCGCTTTTCCCAATCAAGTACAATTGGTGCCTCGAAACAGAATTGTGTTTCAATATAAAGCTTCATCCCTTCACGTTTGGCAAAAGCATTTTTTGCGGCAAGCGCATCGGCAATTTCAAGATCGCTGATATCAGGGCTTCCTTCGGGATGGCCTGCGACACCGGCACGCATGATGCCATGTTTTTGCAACAGACCGGTTTCAAGAATCTGCATTGAATTATCGAATGCGCCAACCGGCTTGTCGACACCGCCGCCAATGATCAAAACCTCATCGACGCCAGCTTCGGCACGATAAGCGGCAAGCAACCCTTCAAGCTGATCGGTATCTTTTAACGAACGTGCGGCTAGATGCGGCACCGCTTTCATGCCTTCATTATGCAACCGCTTTGTTACCGCCACGGTGTCCATCGGGTCGGTTCCGGGCAAAAAGGTGACATTGACTGTTGTTTCAGGCGCAAGACAAGCGGCAAAACTGTCAATTTTGGTGGCACCTGCTGGTGTTACCTCGATTGACCATCCTTGCGCTGCTTGCTGGATCTGTTGGATATTCGCTGTCATATCAATCCTCATTTTACCCATCTTAACCCCATGCGGGCTTGCGGGGCTCACGCTAATTTCCATTGCATTAATGCTGGGCAGAATGGCCGCTTGATCTGAAACAAGATGGCTTGCCAACGCCTTACAATTTGCCGATTACGACATCGTCAGGCTGAACCGCGCTTGTTGTGCCTTACTCGGTGGCTTTACCGCCATTTTCCACCAATGCCCGAACGCGATCAGCCGTATATTCGGCATCAAGCGCTGCCGCATGCGCTGCCGCTTCAGCATCAAGATCTTCACCACATGGTGCCGGTTCTGAGCGTCGCCATTCAGCAAGATAATCATCGGTCGAATCTGCGCCATCGCGCATTGCTGCTGCATCAATGGCAATTGAAAAGCGCCGTGGCAATTCAACCTTGGCCTGCTCACGCTGGCGGCCACGGCCGCGCTCGGCAATCACCTGCGCCGGAATATCGCGCCAATAAAGGGTAATCAGATTTGCCATCATAGCGCTCCTTTGAAAAATACCATGCTTGAGATTATTTGCTTATCTCACGCCAGCTTGTGTAAAAACCCGTTAAAATCACCATAGCCTGTATAGCGATACTCATAATCCAGCCCAAGTTCGATTGCCGCCTGACGCGCCTTTTCCTGAAGCGATTCAGATTCGGTTTGCGCAATATAAAGAACCCGCGTGTAATGCGCAAAATACATATCGCGCAATTGCGGATGCTGGCGAAGTCCCATGCCTTTCATCACAATCCGTTCGAAATGGCGAACCATGTAATCGGTTAGGAAAAACGTGCCAAGCGCGGTTTCCATTTCGGCGTCAAATTCGGGTTTGCCAAGAAACATCTCATAACAATGCGGCCCAGCAATGCGGGGAATATTTTCTGCCTCAAGAAGGTGATCAAGCGCACCACCCGTCCCGCAATCACCATAAGCAACGGCAATATCCATTCCGGCACGGCGGGCAGCCGCAATTTTCCGTTTGACGCCAGGGACAATCTTTTCAGGGTGATTATGCCAAGATGCCGGAAGGCAGGTTAAGACAACCGCGCCATCTGGCAATTGATCGATCAGCACCAGCAATTCACGCGCCAACGCACCACAGGCAATGATCTGTAAGCGTGCTGGCTGTTCCGATTTAGCCAGCTGCTTTTTCACGTTCCAATTTAGCCTTGATCATTTCCTTGGCTGTTTCCACTGCAACCGCCGCATCACGGCAATAAGCATCGGCACCAACTGATTCGGCAAAAGCCTCATTCAAAGGCGCGCCGCCGACAAGAACGATATAATCGTCTCGGATCCCTTTTTCGACCAACGCGTCAACAACAACTTTCATATAAGGCATTGTTGTTGTCAAAAGTGCTGACATGCCCAGAATATCGGGTTTGTGCTTTTCCAGCGCATCAAGATAGTTTTCGACTGGGTTATTAATCCCAAGATCAATCACGTCAAAACCAGCACCTTCAAGCATCATCGAAACAAGGTTTTTGCCAATGTCATGGATATCACCCTTGACCGTGCCAATCACCATTGTACCAACTCGTGGTGCGCCTGTTTCAGCAAGCAAAGGCCGCAAAATACCCATGCCCGCCTTCATCGCATTGGCTGCCATCAAGACTTCGGGAACAAACAAGATGCCATCGCGGAAATCAATGCCGACAATCGTCATGCCTTCGACAAGCGCTTTGGTCAAAACCTCATAAGGTGTCCAGCCCCGCCCAAGCAGAATATTGACACCTTCAACAATCTCATCCTGCATGCCGTCATAAAGGTCGTCATGCATCTGCTGGACAAGTTCATCATCGTCCAAATCAGCTAGGATAATTTCATCTTCATCAGCCATGATCATTCCTTTTCATCGACACGCCTTTGCGTGCAATCATTTAGGTCCAGCCCCGCGCCGAGTCCAAGGCATTTCAGCGTCACAGTCTAGTGCCAAATCTTAACCTGACAATCCAAAATGTGACACGGCAATAGGCGTTCATTAAAACCCATTATCAAAAGTTTTGGAGAAACTGTCTTTTTGAATGTAAAATCAGGACGACTGAATTTGTGCTTGGATCGACAAAAGGTCGTATTTTGTCCTATTTCGCCATCGAAATTGATGATGGTCAATGAAACAACCCTTGGCCAATCCTTTTTCAACTCTTGGTCAAATATGAGCGATCATCAGGCCTACTCGCAGCCGCAACCACATAGCAACATCAAACAGGTGTCAAGTCATTGATCATTAATCTGATGTTTCTGGATAACCGGCAGGCTTAACAACACAAAGCCAAGCGAAATACCAGTCAGGCCAAACACCTTGAAAGTCACCCATGAGTCGGTGCTAAGGGTTCGCCAAGCAATTTCATTGGCAAGCGCCGAACAGGCAAACATTGCCACCCATAGCCAGCTCATGATCCGCCAGCCATCATTGGTCAGCTTGACCTGCGACCCCATAATCGCGGCAAGCGGGTTACGCCCCATGGCACGCCCACCAGCAATTGCCGCCGCAAACATCAAAGTCAGAATTGTCGGTTTGATCTTGATAAATAATTCATTATCGAAATAGAGGGTCAATCCGGCAAAAAACACCAGCGCCGCACAACCAAATGCCGCCATCATCGAAATCCGGCGCTCAAGAACCCAGCTTGCCGCAAGTGACACAATGGTTGCCACGACCAACACCTTCACGCTGAACATCAGGTCGCTATAGAGATAATTGGCACCGAAAAACAGCAAAAGTGGGCCAAAATCAAGAAGCATGCGCCGCCCATTTGATGGCGGGGTTTCATCGTCCTTGGTGTTGCCCGACGGGGTCTGATCATTCATGTTTTCATCATCCAATCATTTCAAAAATTTTAAAAAGTCAAGATATTGCCGGACGTATATCGCCAAGCATGAAGGCGATGCCCGATCATTTACCTTAAATTCGGCAAAGCGCCAACTAGGCGGCCAGCCTTGCTGCCAGAATTTCGCATTCATCGGCAGCCTTACGAACAAACGCGCCGCCATCATCGCTAAGCCGCGCCTGTTCACCCAATTGGCGGCGCCAATGTTTGGCGCCGCGCTGGCCTGCATAAAGCCCCAGCATATGCCGTGTTATGCTGTGCAGCGGCACATGATTTGCTATCATCCGATCGGCATAATCGGCCATTGCTTCGGCCACTTGGCGACGGCTTGGCGGGGTTGCGCCAAAAACATCATTAGCGATTTCGGTCAAAACATATGGCGTGCGATAGGCGGCGCGGCCAAGCATCACCCCAGCAAAACCAGTAATTTCAGTAGCGATTTGCGCTTTGGTTTCCAGTCCACCATTCAAGATCACTCCAAGATCATCACGGTGCATGGCAAGACGGCGCGCACGGTCATAATCAAGCGGTGGAATGGCACGATTTTCTTTTGGGCTTAGGCCTTTTAGCCATGCTTTGCGGGCGTGAAGATAGAATATTTTAACCCCAGCATCGGCAACCCGATCAACAAATTGATCAAGACTTGTCTCGGGATCCATATCATCGATTCCAATGCGGCATTTAACCGTAACCGGCAAATCACTCGCCGCCATCATCGCCGAACAGCAATCGGCCACCAATTGAGGCTCAGCCATCAAACAGGCGCCAAACCGGCCGGATTGCACCCGATCAGATGGGCATCCAACATTCAGGTTAATTTCGGCAAAGCCCTGGTCAGCAGCGCGTTCAACCGCCATCGCCAGACGGTCAGGTTGGCTACCACCAAGCTGAAGCACCAGCGGATGTTCAATTTCATCATGGCCAAGAAGCCGGTCAAGATCACCATGAATAACTGCCTCGGCGGTTACCATTTCGGTAAATAACAGCGCATCGGGCACAAGATGCCGGTGAAAGACACGGCAATGCCGGTCAGTCCAATCCATCATGGGTGCCACACAAAGGCGCCGGTCAATGCTGTCGATTTGATCAATGCTGGTCATGACGGCTTTATAGCCTTCCTTCGGGCAAATGCCAACTCACAGCGCGTCAAACGGGTTTCGCGCCTTGGCGTCAGTAACCGCAACAACAAAGGCATCGTGATCCATCTTCGTTTCAGCCGCAAGACGGCTTGTGGCGGTTTCGCCATCTACCCATTCGGTGCTGGTGATAATCTGCCACGCGTAATTACCATTAAAATCAAGGCTTCGCGCCAGTAATTTATGACGCCCGTCAAGCGCATCAATGTGTACAAAAATGGCACCAGCATCGGCGTCGCCGCGGCGTGCCAGAACGCAATCAATAAAATTCGCGCTGGCGTGCCGAAGCGCCGCACTCACCAATATGCCAGATTTCACCCGTGTCATCACGACGCCTCATTAGCTAGCTGGCAGTCCAAAAAGCCGATCCCGCCAAAACCATATGGCTTAAAAATCAGTGCACCGTCCCTTTTGTTCCCAATCACCATAGCGCGTTGGCTCGGGTCCTTTGGGGCCATTCACCTCGGTTGGCATTTCACCATCAACCGCTTTTTTCGACAGATTATCGCTATTTTGCGGAGTTTTACCGACCGTTTCAGCGGCCGTTGCGGGCGTGTTTTTCTTGTCTCTTTCCATGATTGGGTATATGCCCCTTTAAACGCCCAAAAACAAGTCATCAGCCACGTTATGCAGATGAACCATCGGAATTTTCAATGCCTGATCGCAAAATCCCATCAACACCGACCCGCCTCGACAAGCCTCTATTGCGTTTGGAAACGCCAAAAAGAGCCGCAAAGCCGCGACCAGCAAACCGTGGTGAGCGTCAATCTGTCGATCATTTATCTTCGGGCAAATCATCTTCAGGCAAACCATATGCAAATAACAATCGGCCAGTCCCGCGCCCGACTGGCGAAAAGGCAGCCAACGCCGCATCGCGAGCAAAAACCGGCGGCAAACCGGCAAAGCCAGCAGACAAACGCCCGGAGTCAAATCCAAAAAAAACCGTTCCGACATCGCTGACAAGCCGCCGTATCGTCTATGATCTGCTGGTCGCCGTTGAGGAAGGCGTGCAGCTTGATAAGGCGCTTTCATCCAATCATGAATTACCCAAACTAGAAGATCGTGATCGCCGTTTTGTTCGTTTGCTAGCAACAACCAGCCTTCGCCATCGCGGCCAATTAGAGCGCGTGCTTGCCCCGCTTGTTGCGCGCAAACCATTTGGCGCACAAGCCAATGCCAATCTTATCCTGCTAATGGGCGCAGCGCAGCTTTTGCTGTTAAAAACAGGGGCGCATGCCGCCGTTGACAGCACGGTTGAGTTGATGCGCCAAACCGGATTTGACCGATTATGCGGGCTTGCCAATGCGGTCATGCGCCGTCTTACCCGTGAAGGTGAGAGCTTGTTAGAAGCCACCAGCCATATGGATAATTTGCCAAGCTGGTTGCAACAAAGCTGGCGGCATTATTGGGGAGAGGAAGCCACCACCGCCATTGCCGATCTTGCCATGCTGCCACCGCCGCTTGATATTTCCGTCAAAGACGATGCCGCCGGATGGGCGGTCAAGCTTGACGCCCGCCTGATTGACAATCACAGTCTGCGCCGTGAATTTGATGGCGACCCATCTTTGCTTGTCGGTTTTGATGAAGGCGCATGGTGGGTGCAAGATGCCGCCGCTGCCTTACCAGCCCGCCTGTTAAATATCGCCAAAGACGAAGCAGTTATTGATTTATGTGCAGCGCCCGGTGGCAAAACCGCGCAATTGATTGCTGCTGGTGGCCGCGTCACCGCGATTGATAATAGCCGCAAACGGCTCGACCGGTTACGGCGCAATTTGAAACGCCTGAAGCTACCCGCTGATCTTGTGCTTGCCGATGGTATCGGCTATCGCCCCGATGCGCCAGTTGACGCGGTTCTTGTCGATGCGCCTTGTTCGGCAACCGGCACGGTGCGGCGACGGCCCGATATTCTGAACCAGCGCGAAGCCGAAGACATTATTGCCTTACAGCAAATCCAATGGGATCTGATAACAAATGCGCTTGGCTGGCTTCGTTCGGGTGGCCGCATGGTTTATGCCACTTGTTCATTACAACCCGAAGAAGGTGAAGATATCATCAGTGCGGTAATCAATGCCGCTGATGGGCGCTTTGCGATTGATCCCATTACCGCTGATGAGGCTGGCATCTTTGCCAAATCAATCACCGAAACAGGCTGTATCCGCATCCTGCCAAGCAACTATCTTGATATTGGCGGGGTTGATGGTTTTTTCATCGCGCGGTTATTATCTCTAGAATAAGCGAGAACGCATTCATTTCTTAATTGTGGCAACAACAGGCAGTAATGGCTAATCGCAGCAAAAATCCTGACTCATGGCGTGTTGGTAAGCTTGAACAGCTATTCCGGCACACAGGCCTGTTTTTGTGGAGTTTGCGTGGCAGCAAGTCAAATGTGATCATCACCGGCTACTCCGATCATTGGCGCGGCGCGGCAAGCAAAGGATCGCAAATCATGACCAGCGGTTCCAGTTGGCAGATCAACATTGACCGCTTTGACGATTTTGAATGGCTTCGTGATTTACGTGCATTTGGCGGCAGTCAGGCGCGCAGTCGGGCGCGAAGCCTGATCAGCAACTGGCTTAAGGTCAATGGTCGCTGGAATGCCAAAAGCTGGCAACCTGATATCATGGGAAAACGTCTTGCAAATCTAGTTTTTTGTTATGATTGGTATGGCAGTTCTGCCGATGAAACATTTCAGCAGCAAATTAGCAACTCAATCGGGTTGCAGGCACGCTGTTTGGCGATTGATTGGAAGCGGCTCTATGATCATGATGCCCGCGTTGGCGCCTTACGCGGTCTGATCATTGCCGAAGCCGCGCTCGGTGCCGATACCAGCGACCTTGATAGTCTGATGGAATTTCTGGTGCCGTTGATTGACGACATGATCCATGCTGATGGCGGCCATAAAAGCCGTATGCCTGACAGACATCTGGCCATCATGCGCGACCTTATCGAAATTCGTAACAGCGGCATTGCAAACCAGATTGAACAGCTTGCTTGGCTTGATACAACCATTGCCAAAATGGGCGCAATCTGCCGCATGTGGCGTCATGCTGACGGACAATTTGCTCGATTTAACGGAGCCGGTCTTTCCGATCCTGAAATCATCGAAGAAACGCTGGCGCGCGCAGGGCAAAAGGGCAAGCTGTTGCAACAAGCCCCCTATAGCGGTTTTTTACGATTCTCATCGGGGCGATCAACCGTGATCATGGATGTTGGACAACCGGCCGAACATGCAGATGTGGCGGGGCTTGGCACGCTTGGTTTTGAATTTGCCGTTGGGCAAAACCTATTGGTGGTAAATCCGGGACAGATTACCGGCGATGTTAATCTTCATCGCTTGCTGAGCTCAACCAAAGCGCATTCGACCCTAACCCTTGATGGTCAGAATTCGTCTGATTTTACCGTAGGCCGTCTTGCCAAAATATCTGATGTTGAAATGGGGCCAGCCAAAGGCGGGCTGCTCGCAATTGCCAGCCATAGTGGCTATGAGACATCGCATGGCGTTATTCATCATCGCAAATTATATCTATCAACCGGCGGCGGCAATCTTCGCGGGGCTGATCGGTTGGAATATTCTGGCGCGCCGGGTGAAATTGCCCGTATGGCGGTTATTCGGTTTCATTTACACCCCCGTGTGACTGTTGCCATGCTGCGAGACCAAAGGGTTTTGATCAAGATACGAGGTAATCGCGCAGGTTGGGTATTTCGGGCAAGCGCATCAGTGGCATTGGATACATCCCTGTTTTTTGATATTGATGGGCGCAAGAATTGTCAGCAGATTGTTATTAATGTGCCGCTTGCCGATCTCCGGTCAATTGGCGCTGTTGATGTCAAATGGGCATTCCAGCGGAACGAGCCGTCGTAAAATACCGTCTTGGCAAATGACAATCATTGCAAAATATGTTT
>CAJYBL010000025.1 GCA_913064995.1 uncultured Alphaproteobacteria bacterium | reverse complement strand
GCCTTTTTTGATTCATCACCAATTCAGACTAGATTGCCGCCCGGCTAGATTGGCACCAGACTAGAATTGGCGTAATCGGCGAATCAGGCTTGAAGTATCATTTCGGCCAAACCCATCGGCGCTTAGCTCGGCATAATAGCCAGCAACAATTTCCGTCACGGGCAAATCAGCGCCATTACGTTTGGCTTCTTCTAGGCAAATCCGCAAATCCTTGCGCATCCAATCAACGGCAAAGCCAAAATCAAATTCGCCTTTGACCATAGTTTCGCCGCGATTAACCATTTGCCATGATTGCGCCGCGCCACCGGAAATGGCCTCAAGCAGCTTGTCGGTATCAAGACCAGCATCCATCGCAAAGCTCAACCCTTCAGACAAGGCCTGAACAAGACCGGCAATACAAATCTGGTTTACCATCTTGGCCTGTTGACCCTTGCCAGCGCCACCCATATGAACAACCCGCGCCCCGTAGCATTCAATCAAAGGCAAAGCCGCGGCAAAAACAGCGTCATCACCCCCAACCATAACAGTCAATTTGCCATTTTCCGCGCCTGCCTGACCACCTGATACCGGCGCATCAAGCGTGTGAACACCCATTGCCTTGGCATCATCATAAACCTGACGCGCGACATCGGCCGAAACGGTGCTATTATCAATAAAGACCGAGCCGCTTTTCATTGCCGGAATGGCACCATCATCACCAAGCGCAACCGACAAAACATCAGGGTCATCGCCAACACAGCAAAACACAAAATCGGCATCCGCCGCCGCCGCCGCCGGTGTTAACGCAGCCGCGCCACCATGCTGGGCAGCCCATGCTTCGGATTTGGCCGCTGTTCGGTTATAGACAGTTAACTCATGACCAGCGGCAGCGATATGGCCAGCCATCGGATAGCCCATTACGCCCATACCTAAAAATGCTACTTTCGACATTGAATATTCCTTTTCCATTTGCCAGCCAAAACCGAAATGACATTGCTGTCACCGTAATTTGCCATAGCCATTTCTGTCAGCACGATTATACTGGAACCAAATCGGCGGTGTGACATTAAGTGGCCGCCGACATAACAATCAAAGACCACTTGGGACGACAGGGGTAATCTTAGCGCATGACCGTATTATCAAGCCAGCAGGAAATCGACATTCTGATTACCGAGGCCGAAATTGCCGCTCGAACAAATAATCTAGCCCGCCAAATCACCGATCATTACAAAGGCACTGAACAACTTGTTGTAGTCGGGCTATTACGCGGTTCATTTGTTTTTATTGCCGATCTTGTGCGTCGCCTTGCGCTTCCGGTTGAAGTTGATTTCATGACCGTATCTTCTTATGGCGATGATACGGTTTCATCGCGTCAGGTGCGCATCATTCAAGATCTTGAAACAGCCATTAAAAATCGTGATGTGTTGATTGTCGAAGATATCGTTGATACCGGCCATACATTATCGCAAGTGCAAAAAATCCTGTTAACACGATCACCAAAAAGCCTGTCGATTTGTACCTTGCTGAATAAGCCTTCGCGTCGCGAAGTTGATGTCGATGTTGATTGGGTTGGATTTGATATACCTGATGCCTTTGTTATCGGCTATGGCATTGACTTTGCTCAGCAGGGGCGCAACCTGCCGCATATTGGTGTTGTCAAAGGGGCAAAATAGCCAGCCAGCTTTCCAGCCCCGTAATCAATTAATTGATCAGTCAAGAAAAGCCGCCTCATAACGATAGGTGGATAAAGGCACCGCGCCCGAATCGGTTATAAGCACCTGTTCTTCAAGCTTGACCCCATCATGCCCACCAACCGCGCCAATATAGGCCTCGACACAAAGTGTCATCCCAACCTCAAAACAACCGCCATAGCCATGCGCCTCGACATCTTCTGGATAGCGAACCGACGGATATTCATCGCATAGCCCAACACCATGCGCCAATACGCCATAGCGAAGCGGGCGGAACATCTCGGGCAAGCGATGCGAAACCCGCGTCATATCGGAAAAACTCATGCCGGCTTCGATCAGCCCGATATTGGTCATCACATGATCATAGGCGGTTTGATAGAGATGTTTTTGTCGGTCATTTGGCGCGACATCACCAATGATCCATGTTCGTGAAATATCACAGCAATAACCATAAGCACCGACAAGATCAGTATCAAAGGCCATCAGATCCCCAGCCTGCATAAGCCGCGGGCCACATTCCTGAAACCACGGATTTGTTCGCGGGCCAGAGGCCAGAATCCGTGTTTCGATCCATTCACCACCGCGTTTGATATTGCCAGCATGCAAGGCCGCCCATAATTCATTTTCGCTTAGCCCCGGCCGCATGATCGCTCGCATTTCATCAATGGAAGCCTCACAAGCATGAATGGCACAGCGCATGGCATTTAATTCGTTGTCATTCTTGATTGATCTCGCATGTTCGGTCAAATTCTGACCCTCAAGAACGATGACACCAAGACCGCATAGCGCGGCATAGCCAACATGTTCGATTCTGTCGACGGCCAGCCGTTTATTGGCACCAGCATGCTTTGCCATGATATTGATAATCTGATTGGCAAAGTCCTTGGCCGCCGCAACCGTTTGATCGCCCGTTTCAAAATAGAAAAAACTGGCACCGCTCCGCAATTCGCCAATCAGCGGCAAATGCGCTGATAAATGTTCGCAATTGTGAAAATCCCAAAGGATCATTTTGCCTTCGGGCGGCACAAAAACGGCGCGTGCCGGATTATGCGCAATCCAAAGCTGCATATTGGTGCAATCGGTTGCATACCGGATATTCAGCGGATCAAATAACAGCAATCCAGCACAATCATGTTTCCGAATCTGTTCTTGCAATCGTGACAGACGGTAGGCGCGTAACGCCGGAATATCGGGCGGGGTGATGCCAGCCGATTGCCATTCGGCAAAAGCCATAGCAGTTGGGCCAATTTCAACACGATCATTATCGTCAGGCGTCAAATCAGCCTTTAGATGCGCCCGCCGGTTCGGATCAATCTTTCGGTTCGAGCCAATGATGGTTTGATCCATCGCCGCCTCCATGCAGATATTGCCGATAATGTTTGTCAGCTAAACCGCAAAAAAACTTTTTGGCAATCACTTTCTGATCATCAAGTGGCTGTCATTATTCGCGCCACATCATCAGGCCAATTTAGGCATTCACATCGACAACCAATCGACCCTGCACTTTACCAGCCAGAATATCAGCCCCAGCCGACGGCACGTCGCCAAGCCCAATCACCGTCATCGCAGCCAATAATTGCGGCTTTGGCAAATCGCTTGCCAGCCGGTTCCACGCAGACAACCGACGTTCATAGGATGCCATCACCGAATCAATCCCCAAAAGCGATACGCCGCGAATGATAAAGGGAATCACCGTTGTTGGCAGATCAGCCCCGCCAGCAAGCCCGACGGTTGCCACCGCACCACCATATTTCATTTGCGCCAAAGCCCGCGCTAATATGGTGCTGCCAACCGAGTCAATACATCCAGCCCAGCTTTCTGATTCTAGCGGTCGCCCGCCACCCTCCAGCATTTCGGCCCGCGCCAAAATATCATTTGCACCTAGCCCCCGCAAATAATTGGCCGTTTCAGGCCGGCCCGTTACCGCAGTAACGCTGTAACCTCGGGCAGCCAACAGCGCTGTTGCCACCGACCCAACACCGCCTGCCGCACCAGTCACCAAAACCGGGCCCATATCAGGCGTGACCCCGGCATCTTCAAGCGCCAAAACCGACAACATGGCGGTCATGCCAGCGGTACCAATCGCCATCGCCTGCTGGCAATCAAGCCCATCGGCCAGCGGCACCAACCAATCGGCACGCACCTTGGCAAATTGCGCATAGCCGCCCCACCAGATTTCGCCAACACGCCATCCAGTTAGCGCCACGAGATCGCCTTGCTGGTAACGTTTATCCGAACTGCTGACCACCTCGCCAGCAAAATCAATGCCCGGAATATGCGGATAGTTTCGCACCAGCCCGCCCTTACCCGACAGACACAGCCCATCCTTGTAATTGACGGTTGAATATTTGACCGCAACCAGCACTTCGCCATCTGCAGGCAAATCACCATGCTGCAATTCAGTCATTTCATGGCGAATAGTTTTATCTTCATCACGATGCACCATAAGGGCTTTAAAACTAGACATGGCGTGGCTCCTTGATTGCAATTGTCTTACCTCAATAGCATTTTTTGCCAAAGCCAGACAGCCCAAATCCAAACCCCAAATCATCACAAGCAACCAATCCCAATTGGCCGGTCAATAAGGCCAATCAAAACGGTGTCGATGAAGCCAATGCCATGGCAGAAATCAAGGTAATGCCAGGGCAGGGCAGACAACAAAACATCAGTAAAAGAGGCTTGGCAACAACAAAGCAATCGCTAATACTGGCGTTTGAACCACCCGAACAGGACAACCGAAACCATGATGCAAATGACCGCTGCCGAAGCTTGGGCCTATTTAGCTGCCAATTCGGATGCCCAGCTTGTAGATGTACGAACCAAAGTTGAATGGCATTTTGTTGGGATTGCCAATTTGGATGCGCTTGACCGGCAGCCAGTGCTAATCGAATGGGTTGGAATGGACGGCACGCCAAATGCCGATTTCACCCGCGCGCTTGGTTCAGCCGTTTCATGCGACACAAGCCTATTGATGCTATGCCGATCTGGTGTCCGATCATTGGCTGCTGGCAATGCGGCTTTGGAGGCTGGCTATCAGACCGTCATTAATATTAGTGACGGCTTTGAAGGCGATCTTGATGCCGGTCAGCAACGCGGCCATTTAAATGGCTGGCGCAATGCTGGCCTTGCTTGGCGGCAAAGTTAAACCCACCCCAAAACACCTCACCAAATCATCAAAGCGTGAACAAAAACCAGCAAAGCTTAAAATGCTATTTTTTTGATTTTCTCTCAATTAAGATTTGCTGCAAAATCATGAGTCGGCTTGGGCGACCTGAAATGTCATTGCTTGGCAAGCGCATGATGACGCTATAGTCTTAAATGATGAGGGATCAGCAAACTAAAGTGACCAGATCTAAGCCGATTGGGTCAAAGATCATCATGTTTCTGGCAGCATCTATGCTTGCGCTTGCTCATGCACCCGCAAATGCCGATCAAAATGATCCAAAACTGGACAAGCTATTTGCAGCATTACAAACAAGCCTGTCAAATGCAAGCGCTGCCAGCCTTGAACACGAAATCTGGACTATCTGGACGCGCTATCCAGATGATCAGGCAATCAACCGCCAAATGGATAGGGCTATCAAAATGATAAATGCGGGCCGGCTTGATGATGCCGAAGCCATGTTTAGCGCCATCATTTCGCGCGAGCCTGCCTTTGCCGAAGCATGGAACAAACGCGCCACGGTTCGGTTTTTTCGCGGTGATGATGCCGGGTCAGCAAATGATATCCTGCAAGTGATCAAATTAGAGCCGCGCCATTTTGGTGCGCTGTCGGGGCTTGGCATGATCAAGGTTCGGGCCGGCGATTTTCAAGGCGCCTTGCAGGCCTATCGCGCCGCCCAGCGCATCAACCCGTTTTTGCCGAATATCGAAGTGATCATTGACAGGCTTGGGCAAAGATTAAAAGGCCGCGCCCTCTAGCAAGATACCTTTTAGCAGGGCGATTTCATTTGGCTAGTGATACGCGTCCAATTGTTTGTTAGCATGATCTATGTGGTGCCATATCAGACTCCAAAAAAACAATGTAAAAAGATATGGTATTAACGTGGCGTTCAATGCATTAACGCCGAGCAAGGATTTAAGGCGGAGCAGAAAAAATGACACATAATGACAGCATCCTGAACCATTGCCCGCATTGTGACAGCCTTTGCCTTTTGTCACAAAGCGAGGTTGATAAAGCGCAGGCAGCCAACAAAGCTGTTGCCATTACCTGTCATCAATGTAACGGGCAATTCGGTCTTGATCATAATTGCCCCACCGACACAAAACGCGCCCGACCAGCCGAGATGAAGATTGTCGATTGCCCATCATGCAAAATGGCAATCACCGTTCCGACACATCTTTCCGGCGATGTGAAAATTGATCTATTTTGTCCCTTATGCGACAGCGAAATCCAGCAGGCCGATCCAGACAATCAGGCCGCAACAACCCCAACCGCACCGCCGGAAACGCCAAGTCCTGTTGACGAGATCAGTAATAATAATGCCAGCAAGCCAGACCGCGACACCAGCGTAAACCGGATGCCGCTTTATTTGCTGATTCTGGTCTGTCTTGGGGTTTATCTTTATTGGGCACGCGAAACCGGCCAGTTACCCATTGATCAATGGCTTATGATTTTGGGATAATCTCATAGCCCGGCTCTTCAGGCTCATCATCGGTCATTTCTGCTGGGAATCCAGCTGCCAGAATTTTGGTATCGCAAGCTTCTTCCAGCCTTTTAATGATATTGGGCGACCATTCACGCGGGCCAAAACGTGCCTGACCATCTTCGAAAATCTTGATCAAAAGTGGCGAGACTTCAAGCGGCACATTATGCTGTTCGGCAATCGATTGAAAAAGACCAATATCTTTTAGCACCAAATCCATGGTGAAATTGATATCGCGGCTGCCATTCAAAATGACCTGGCTTTCAGTTTCATGAACAAAGGAATTGCCCGATGAAATGCGGATCGCCTCATAGGTTGTATTCAAATCCATTCCGGCCATTTTTGACGTCACAAGCGCCTCGCTAAGCGTGATCAGATTCGCCGTCGCAAGATAATTGGTCATCACTTTCAACACAGATGCCGTGCCAAGTGGGCCGGTATGCAGAACGCGGCGGCCAAGGATCGTCAAAACCGGCAACAGCCGCTCGAAAACCAGCCGGTCGCATCCAGCAAAAATAGCAATATTACCGGTCGCTGCACGGTGGCAACCACCCGATACAGGACAATCAACCGGGCTGGCACCTTCGGCTTCGACAAGCGCGCCAAGACGTGCAACTTCAGCAGCGTCGGTTGTGCTCATTTCCGCCCAGATTTTGCCAGCGCTTAGGCCTGCAAGAACACCGTCATCGGCTTCCATGACCGCGGCGCTTGCCGCGGGTGATGGCAAACAAGTAATGATGATTTCACAAGCTTCGGCCATTGCTTTCGGGCTATCAGCCCATTTTGCACCAGCCTTCAGAAACGGTGCCACAAGATCGCGATCGAGGTCGCGAACCATGACGTCACATTTGTTACGAAGCAAACTGCCAGCCAGCTTGCCGCCAACATTGCCTAACCCAATAAATCCAACTGAATGCATTTCCATCTCCCCCATGGCTTTGCTCAGGGCAACCAAAATGGCAACCAGTTGGTTGCTGAAAATAACCTAAAGACAGAGTAAATTTAAATGCAACTTAATTTCGTCTAAAGCGTCACAACTCGCATTGAATTTGTTGTGCCAACAATGCCAAATGGCATTCCGGCAACAACAACAACCTGCTGGCCAGTGCTGGCCATGCCACGGCTTCGAATTTCGGCAATGGCTTCGGTAATCGCTGATTCGAAATCTTCACTATAGGCGCTGGCACCAGTATGAGTTCCCCATAGCAAACATAATTTCCGCTGAACATCCAGATGCGGAGTCATTACCAGAAACGGAATTCCAGGTCGTTCACGCGCAATCCGAACCGCGGTATTGCCCGAACTTGAAAACGCAACCATCGCCTTGGCTTCAACCGTTTCGGCAAGTGCAACACTGGTTTTTGCAACCGCGTGATAGACGCTATGTTCAACTGGCAATTCGCCCGGCCCTGATGCTAGATCTGATTTGATATGCGCCTCGGCAGAGCTGACAATCCGCGCCATGAATTCTACTGACTCTACGGGATAGTGGCCTGCTGCTGTTTCGGCAGACAGCATCACCGCATCGGCACCATCAAATACCGCACCGGCAACATCTGATGCTTCGGCGCGCGTTGGTGTAGGTGCCTCGATCATTGATTCCAGCATCTGCGTTGCAACCACTACCGGCTTGCCAACCATGCGGCATTTAGAAATGATGGTTTTTTGCCAGCCCGGCACCTGCTCGGGCGGTAATTCAACACCTAGATCGCCCCGTGCCACCATCACACCATCCGATGCGGCAATGATATCATTAAGGTCATTCAGCGCCGCTGGCTTTTCGATTTTCGACATCAATGCCGCCTGCTTGCCAACAATGGTTCGCGCTGCAATCACATCACTGGCGCGTTGCACAAATGACAAGGCGACCCAATCAATCCCTTTTTCCAGCACATAGGCAAGATCGGCCAAATCTTTTTCGGTGAGCGGTGTTGTATCAAGAATTATATCAGGAAGATTAACCCCTTTACGGCTTTTCAACGGACCGCCAACAACAACTTCAGCGTCAAAGCTTTGCGTATCAACCGACACCACTTTGAAAACCAGCTTGCCGTCATCCATCAATAATCTGGCACCCGGATACATCGCTTTGAAAATTTCCGCATGTGGCAGGCCAACAATGCTGGCATTGCCCATACCGGTGTTCAGATCAAACGTAATGCGATCGCCATTTTTGACGATTGTCTCATCGGCAACTTTGCCAACGCGGAATTTCGGCCCTTGCAAATCGGCAAGAATACAGCATGGCGTGCCAGTTTTGGCTTCAAGCGCCCGAATGGCATCAATGCGCGCACCCTGTTCTTCGCGTGTGCCATGCGAAAAATTCAACCGGAAGACATTCACGCCAGCGGTCATTAATTTGCCAAGCATGTCAGGGCTTGATGACACATCGCCGAGGGTAGCAACAATTTTTGTGGCTCGCTGCGGGTGGGGAATTTCAACACTCATTGAACTGTATATCTTTCTTGTAGATTTGGTTTGAAGGCTGATTTGGGTTCGACCCATGCCATCGACAGCTTAGAAATGGGAATAACAAGCCGACTAACGGCGTTGCCCTGATTCTACGGCTGAAACCGGTGAAAGCAAAGCGGCTTCTTCGATTTCACAAAAATTTTACAAAAGCCCAAAAGATGGGGGTGAGAGATGGGGCGCATCATAAACCGCTGAAAACCATCAGCGTAAAACAGCCCTTGTTGATCGGCTCGGTCGAGTGGCTTGCAAAATCTAGCAGCTTGAGAAAGTGGCAATTTATCGTCATAATAATGTCTTGGCAAAGCCCTTTGGCGAAATCCTTTGGGTCTGTTTCTTTTTTTTAGCCGGTCATTCGATCAGGCCAATTCACAACAGAAAGCAAGATGATGATCAAAGGTCTTATTGCCCCTCTTCTTACCCCGTTTGACGACAATCTAAATCTTGACCAGTCGCTGTATAACGATCTTGCCAAACATCTTCTTGCCACTGGCGTTAGCGGGCTTGCCCCTTTTGGGACAACTGGCGAGGCACTATCGGTTAGTCATAGCGAGCGCAAAGCCGCGCTTGAGGGTTTGGTCAAAGCAGGCATCGATCCAGCAGTGATGATTCCCGGAACCGGCCTTTGCAACCTTCCCGACACGATTGATCTTTGCCAGCATGCTGTCGGGCTTGGCTGTGCTGGTGTTATGGTTTTGCCGCCTTTCTATTTTAAAGGCATGAGTGATGCTGGCCTGTATGATTATTACACCCAGCTTATTGCCGGTGTGAATGATCAAAGACTGAAAATCTATCTTTATCATATTCCGCAAGTATCGGGTGTCGGACTGTCGATTGATCTTGTGAAAAAGCTGCATGCTGATTTCCCCGAAGCGATTGTCGGCATCAAAGACAGTTCGGGCGTCTGGGACAATACCAAGGCTCTTCTTGAGATTGACGGATTGATTGTCTATCCGGGTGCTGAATTGCCAATAATCGAAGCCATCCGGCTTGGCGCGCCCGGTTGCATTTCAGCAACCGCAAATTTGAACGGAACAGATATTGCCGAAGTGATTGACCTATGTCTCGCTGACAATTGGAAATTGGCCGAAACCAAACATAAAAAGGTCTGTGCGGTGCGATTGATGTTCCAAGATTATGCGCCAATCCCCGCACAAAAGGCGCTTCTTGCCCGATCAACTGGCCATCGCGCATGGGGCAATCTTCGCGCGCCAATGCGGCCGATGGATAAGGACAAGCTTGATGCGCTTGCCAATGGGCTTGCCAGTGAATTTGGCATGCATTTCTAACCTTGCTCACATTAATCTATAGTGCGGTTTAAAAACGGAGTCTTGATGAAAATCTTTGCGTCATTAATCATTGTTGGGCTCGCCATTGCCGGAATATTTGCCCTGTTATGGTTTTTCATGCCAAGCTTCAGCACCCAGTTTGAGCCGCCAAAAATCATTCAAGTCAAAGCCTATCTCGATAATCGCTGTACGGTCACAAATGACGCTTTTGTTGCCGAAGCCCCCGAACAGGGACGAACAGCGAAATTTCGCGATGGGGTTGCCATCATGCGGCTTCCCGAAAATGCCAAAATCAGGCTTGCCGTTTCACGCGCCTTTCCAGCCTTTACCTATGAAGACACACCGCAAGATGTGGCACCAATCGTCACCTTGATTGCCGATTGTTCGGTTTCGCCCAAATTGCGGTCAATTTTTGGATCAATGAAAGAACAGTTCCAACAGCAATAATGGCTGGCAATTTTAATCACATCACCTTGGCAGCACGCAGTGCCGCAACCGCATCTGCGCCAAGACCCGCCCATTCCTGCATGACCTGCTCGTTATGCTGGCCAAGGCGCGGCGGTGCAGTGCGATATTGCGCTGGCGTCACACCAAGTTTGGCGGCAAAGGCGGTTGACGAAATCTCGCTGCCATCTTCACGCTGTTGATCAATGCGCGCGCCACGTGCCCTGACATGCGGGTCGGCAAAGACTTCGGCAATATCATTAATCGGGCCACAAGACACACCAGCTGTTTCCAGCTTGTCGATCACCTGAACACGATCCAGCTTGGCAATGATATCGCCAAGCATCGTATCAAGCCGGTTGCGGTTTTTGATGCGGGCTTCATTGCTGGCAAAATCATCATCATCCGCCAGCGCCGGAATCCCAAGCGCCGCTGTCAAACGGATGAATTGTTTGTCATTACCGCAGGCGATAATGACAAATCCGTCCTTGGCCTCATAAACAGTGTAGGGAACAACACTTGGATGGCTGTTGCCCATCCGATCAGGGCATATTTCGGCATTCAGCCAATTTGCCGATTGGTTTGCCAGCATCGAAATTTGGCTATCAAGAAGCGCGCAATCAATATGCTGGCCAATACCGGTACGGCTGCGATAGGCCAAGGCTGCAAGTGCCGCATTGGCGGCAAACATTCCGGTGAACAAATCACATACCGCAACCCCCACCTTCATCGGACCGCCGCCCAGGCTGCCGTCAGGCCGGCCGGTCCTGCTCCTATAACTGCAACATCACATAACGGGAGCTGCGTGGTCATCTTTTCGAGATCTCTTTAATACCCATCTCGGACTCATCGATTGAATTGGAGACCTTTGAAATTTGCATCCCTTCGGTAATTTCGGTAAGACAGGCCTGCACAACACCCATCGCTCCAACCTGTACGAAGCATTCATAACAATTACCAATCATGCAAAATGGTCCACGCGGTATACCACTCACCGCTGATTCTCGAAATATAAATACACCTGAGCCTAATAATGCCGCCGCAATCGTATCTCCCCGGCTTGCGGTCAGTCTGCGGCCTTCGAAACTAAAATTTACTGGATCAGTCAGGTTAGTTCGTGGTCGAAACATCGAAACGCTCCGGTCCAAAACATCGGTAATCAGTGGGTATCGTGCCATCGACAACCCAGCGGCAAACATCCTGGGCATGAACTGCAGCAAGCGTGACACCACTATGACAAGAGAAAGCAAACGCGCCGGGAAATTCCTCAGACTGGCTGTAAACTGGGAAACCGTCCGGCGTCATAATCCGCAGCGCCGCCCAGTTACGCTGAATGCGCAAGCTTCGAAGATGGGGGAAAGCGCTTGCGCAACGACGCACGATATCTTGCAGGGTATCGGTCGTCGTTTCCGAATTGAAGCCCACGTCTCGCGCTGATGCGCCCAGCATAAAGGTACCTTCGTCCGTTTGACGAATCATGTTAGTCGGGTAAGCAAGCTGCTCTGCACTGCGCTCAGTCACAATGATTTGTCCCTGCTCAGGATAAATCGGTATTCTGATGCTTACCTGTTGGCCCAAACCAACAGATCCATGCCCTGCGGCAATGACCAACCGTTCGCAACTCGCAACTTGCCGTCCCTTGCTGAGGAGCTCAAACCCACTGGATTGCAGCGGCTGGATTTGATCGATACTGGATAAAGGCAGATAGCACCCTCCGTGCTTACTAAAACCCTCCTGCAAAGCCCGCAACAGATGCAGAGGATTGACATGACCATCATGGGGGCAATACGTGGCACCCGCAACATTCTCACCGATCCCAGGAAGATACTGGGCCAAGGTTCGCCCTTGTACAAGCTCATACTCATATCCTTCCTCACCCGCATCAGCTTTCAAAGCTTCTAGCATGCGGAGATACTGCTGCAGTTCAGCCTCATCAAGCGAAATATTAAAACCGCCGGACTGGTGATAACCCAGATCGTGACCCGTAAGGTCCGTAAGCTGATCACTAAAGTTCGCCCAGTCATCTGC
>CAJYBL010000024.1 GCA_913064995.1 uncultured Alphaproteobacteria bacterium | reverse complement strand
CTCGTAAATGGCGGCATATTTGGCAAGCATGCCAACCCCAAGTGCTACTCCGGCATAAATCATCGCGCTCGCTGGCGGAATTTTTTTGCAAACCGATCCAGCAAGCGCCAGCAAGGCCAGAGCCATCGCCAGCAAAAGTGGCGTATCGGTTGAAATTAGAAAACTTCCGAGCCCGACTGCAGGAAGGCTGATCCAGATTAGCGCGGTCAGGCGACCAGCGCGTGGCCCATAAAGCCATGATGCGGTTTGCCAAAGCACCAATGCGGTTGCGAGTTGCAACCAACAGGCCGGAAGCCGAACCGCCATAGTGCTGTGGCCAAACGCCCAATGCGCCACGCCAATGATCCAGGCAATCAGTGGTGGTTTGGTGAAATAGCCAAAATCAGGACTTTGGCTCCAAAGCCAATATTGGGCTTCATCAACTCCCAGCTCAAGCGGGCTGATTGCCACCACCGAGGTTCGAAGCAAGGTCAGCCCAAGCAGAACCAGCAGAACAAAGCGGTTCGAATCAAATGCGATAGGCGGCTGTATATTGGTCTGTTGGCGATCGGCCTTCATGCAGTTTCCTTGATTTGCGGTGGCAGCGCTGCTAATTTCAGCGCGACTATAGAGAAAAAAGGTCTATCATGTCATCTACCCACAGTAAGTTTCCGTCTGCAAGCCGTGAAGATTGGCATGCGCTGGTCAGCGCTGCCTTGAAAGGTGGCGACCCGCAAAGCCTTGATCGGCTGGATGAGGACGGGCTTGCAATCAAGGCTCTATATGACGTTGCTTCTTACGCGCTGGCCTCACCCGATGCTTGCGCCATTACCCGTCTGCCGGTGAATCCGGCAAGCCATATTGCGCATGGATGGGATATCTGCCAACCGGTCATGGCCAATGTAACAGCAAAAGATATTAACCGACTGATTCTTGACGAATTGCAGGATGGGGTTGGCACGATCTGGCTTCAAGGCCTGCAAAACGATGATTTAGCGGGCCATTTACCAGCAATGATGCAGGATGTCGTTTTTGCGGCAGCCGGTATTCATCTTGATGCTGGCAATGATGTCATGGCGCAGATTGGGGCTTTTGCCGGCTTTGCCAAAAAGGCTGATACCAATTTGGCGGCATCGCGCTTTCATGCCAATATCGATCCGTTTGCCCCAGCAGCAGATGCTGATCTGCTGGCAAGCGCGCTTGCCTATTTCATGTCGGCAGATGCTGGTGATGTGCCGCCAGATATGTTTCGCGCACAGGGATGGCAATGGCATAATCAGGGCATGACCGCGGTTCAGGAAATTGCCTATATTCTGGCGTCACTGACCGAGATTTTGCGTCAAGGGATGGCCAGAGATATTGATCCGGCGCGTCTGGCAAAGCATATGTCGGCATCGCTTGCGCTTCCGGCGGATCTATTTGAGGGCATCGCGAAATGTCGTGCTTTGCGGCGCGGTTGGGGCGGGATTATCCGCGCGCTTGGTCTTGATCCCGATTCGCATCGTTTATGTATTCATGGCGCAGTATCAATCCGCATGTTTTCAACGGTCGATAGCGAGGTCAATATGCTTCGCACGACAACGGCGCTTCTTGGTGGGGCGATTGGCGGGGCTGATCAATTATCAGCGCATGCTCATAATTGTTTGACGGGGGATGATCTTCTGGGTCGCCGTTTGGCGCGCATGCAACAGCATCTTCTGATTGATGAAAGCGGGCTATCGCGCAGCCTTGATCCGGCAGGTGGGGCAGGTTTCATTGAGGATCGCACCGATCAGCTTGGCCTTGCGGCATGGTCGACCTTTCAGCAAATTGAGATAGATGGTGGCGCCATAGCGGCGCATCAAACCGGCCAATTTAACACCATGGCGCGCCGCGCTGCAGGCCAACGTTATGCAAGGCTTGCCGCCGGTGATCTAACGCTTGTCGGGGTGAATCTACAGCCCGATAGCCGTGCCTTTGATGCGGTTCTGCCCTATTGGCAGTCGATCCGGCGCCCGGCAGCGGCGGTTGAGATGGTTCGCCACGCTGCGGCGCAAGACCCACCGCGTATTCTGATTTTGCAACAACAGGCCGATCCGGGGCCGCATCTTGCCAAATTGCGCGGGCTTTTTGCAATTGGTGGCATGCAGCCGGTGCATATGCGGCTTGATGGCACAAATGCCGATGCTGTTGATCTGGCGCGGCCTGATCTGGTAATTTTGCTTGATGGTGATTTTGACTCGCTTGATGGGGCAATGCAATCAGCGCTTTCGCCTCTGCTGGATGCTGGTAAGACAATGACTGGTGATTCATTGCTTGGTGATGCAGTCCCACTTGAAAAGCTTGCTAGCCTTGTCGGGCTATCGCTTGAACCTTTCCGCAACGGAGATGCGTAATGCCGCATTTTCCCGATTTTACCAAGATTGATTTACCGCCATCACAAGGGATGCGCGTGCAATTGGGTGCCTTGCCAACAACGCCAGAAAATGCCGAACAGATTGCCATTCCCGCCCTTGCTGTAGGCCATGCCGACCAGCAGGCATTCGCCGCCAATAGCCAGCCCGGCTTTGCGCCCTTTTTGCGCGGCCCCTATCCAAGCATGTATGCCACACGCCCCTGGACGATTCGGCAATATGCTGGTTTTTCGACAGCCCAGGAGTCCAATCATTTTTACCGCCGCAATTTGGCGGCTGGACAAATGGGGCTGTCGGTGGCGTTCGATCTGCCAACGCATCGCGGGTATGACTCGGACAATCCGCTTGTGGCGGATGATGTTGGTCTTGCCGGTGTTGCGATTGATTCAATTACCGATATGGCCGAATTATTTGACCAGATTCCGCTAGACCGGATGAGCGTGTCGATGACGATGAATGGGGCGGTGCTTCCGGTACTGGCCTTATTTATTGTTGCGGCTGAGGAACAGGGTGTTCGTCCTGATCAATTGGCCGGTACAATCCAGAATGACGTGTTAAAAGAATTTATGGTGCGCAACACCTATATTTATCCACCAGCGCCATCAATGCGAATTGTGTCGGATATTTTTGCCTATTGCGCTGCCGAAATGCCCAAATTCAACTTCATTTCGGTTTCGGGCTATCATATGCAAGAAGCCGGTGCCTCGGCTGATCTTGAACTTGCTTATACGCTTGCTGATGGACTTGCCTATATTCGGGCGGGTGTCGCTGCAGGACTTGATGTTGATGATTTTGCACCGCGCTTGTCGTTCTTTTTTGGCGCAAGCATGAATTTTTTCATGGAGGTGTCGAAATTACGGGCGGCGCGTTTGTTATGGTCTGAATTGATGCAACAGCATTTTGCCCCGAAAAATCCAAAATCACTGATGCTTCGCACCCATTGCCAAACATCGGGCTGGTCGCTTGCGGCGCAGGATGTGTTCAATAATGTGCCGCGCACCTGTATCGAGGCGGCCGCGGCGGTTGCTGGTCATACGCAATCTTTGCACACAAATTCGCTTGATGAGGCTTTGGGTCTGCCAACCGATTATGCTGCCCGCATTGCCCGCAATACCCAGCTTCACCTCCAGCATGAAGGGAATATGGCGCATGTTATTGATCCTTTTGGCGGAAGCTATCTTGTTGAAGATTTAACCCAACAACTTGTCGAGAGGGCGCGCCAGCATATTGCCGAGGCCGAATCGCTTGGCGGGATGGCGGCGGCGATCGAGGCGGGCGTGCCAAAGCTGCGAATTGAAGAGGTGGCAACGGCAACACAAGCGCGGATTGATTCTGGCAGCCAGATAATTATCGGGGTGAATAAATATCAGCCGCAAGATAGCGGTGACGCCGAACAGGTCGAGGTTAGGCGTATTGACAATTCCAAAGTACGAAGTCAGCAAATTACGCGGCTGAAAACGCTTCGCAAAACGCGCAATCAGGCGGCGGTTGATGCCGCATTACAAGCCTTGCGACAAGCGGCCGCGGGTACTGAAAATCTGATGCCCGTTGCCATTGAAGCAGCGCGCCAGCGTGCCACAGTTGGCGAAATGTCCGATGCGATGGCGCGTGAATTTGGCCGTCACCGCGCCACCATTCAAGGGGTACGAGGTGTCTGGAAACAGCATATGCAAGCCAGCGCCGATATGGATTTGTTGAAAGACCGTGTTGATGAATTTAGCGAGGCGCTTGGCCGTGCGCCGCGTATTCTTGTTGCCAAGCTTGGTCAGGATGGTCACGACCGCGGGCAAAAAGTAATTGCCTCGGCATTTGCCGATTTGGGATTTGATGTAGTGACTGGCCCGTTATTCCAGACGCCTGACGAGGTTTATGACCTTGCCATCAGTCATGATGTTGATGCAGTTGGCATTTCAACGCTTGCTGCGGCGCATTTAAGTCAGGTACCGCAGCTTCGCAAAAAGCTGGATGCAGGCGCTGGCCGTCATATCGAACTTGTCGTTGGCGGGGTTGTCCCACCAGGTGATATTCCGATTCTTGAGCGTGACGGTGCCGCCGCGGTATTTCTTCCCGGCACAAAATCAACTGATGCGGCAATGCGACTTCTTGACCTTCTAGCGCGGCGGCGGAATATAAGTAAATCCGATGCCTGATAAAGCCGATGATGGTTAAGAAGGCTATGTCTGTTGATGACCTGTTTTGAAATCCGTACTCGTTATTAATCATGTTGAAAGTGAATCCGATCATGTCGACCAACAATGCCAGCGCCGAAGCCGAAGCGATTGCTGATGAATTTGGCTTTTTTGACGATTGGGAAGATCGCTATCAAATGCTGATTGATCAGGGCCGCAAGTTGGCGCCTTTGCCCGAAAAATATCGGCATGATGATTTTCGGCTTCGGGGCTGCCAATCGGTTGTCTATTTTGCTGCCGAACGTGATGCAGCGGATAAGATAACCTTTATGGCGCAATCAGATGCGGCCATTGTTCAAGGGCTTGTGGCATTGCTTTTGCGCGTCTATTCGGGCAGAACTGCCAAAGAAATTCGCGAGACTGGGCCTGAGTTTCTAAACAAGATCGGTCTTGATTCGCATTTGTCGGCGACGCGGAAAAACGGTCTTGCCAGCATGCTAAACGCGATTAAATCAGCGGCAGCCGAATAATCGCATTGGCAAAATGGAGGCGGGCCTAATCGGGGCTGCGTTCGGCGCGTGGTGTACGCCCATAGCATTCGCGGTAACATTTTGAAAAATGCGATGCAGAGACAAATCCGCAAGCCAAAGCCACCGATAAAATTGACATTGAGGTCTGGCGCAGCAGATGGCGCGCACGAGCAAGCCGCAAATTCAGATAATAGCGGGTTGGGGTGGTGTCCAGATATTTGCGGAACAATCGTTCTAGCTGGCGCGTTGACAGGTTGCTCTTGCGGGCGATATCGGTTTGTGCCAATGGTTCTTCCAGATTGTCTTCCATGGTTTTGACAACTGCCAGCAATTTAGGGTGACTAACCCCAAGGCGGGTGCGAAGCTCCATACGCTGCCGATCGGTTGGTTCGCGGATTCGGTCATGGATAAACTGGTCAGAGACTTCGGCAGCCAAGATCGATCCATGTGTTTGTGTGATCAGATTCAGCATCATATCAAGCGATGCGGTGCCGCCTGAGCAGGTGACGCGGTTGCCGTCAATTTCAAATAGATCATTGGTGATATCAAGATGCGGAAATTCTTCGGCAAGCCCGTCGATATTTTCCCAATGGATCGTGCAACGCCGCCCATCAAGAAGACCGGCAGCGGCCATTACGTAGGTGCCGGTGCAAATCGCACCAATGACCGCGCCATTGCGATCAAGGCGGCGGATCAGATTCAAAATTGATTTATTGGTGTTTTCGCGCACCCTGACACCCGAGCAAACAAAAACCATACGGCAGCTTTGTAATTCTTCGGTTTCGGCGGCGGTTTGTACGGTCATGCCGTTGCTGGCGGTGGTGGCATTGCCATCGGTGCTTGCCACTACCCAATTGAACAATGTTTGATTCGACTGGCGATTGGCGGCGCGAAGCGGCTCGATTGCCGATGCAAAAGCAATCATTGAAAACTCGTTTAAAAGAAGAAACCCAATTTTCTGTGGCTCCGCATTTGTTTCGGTGCGAAGCAAGGATTTAATCGTGTTTTCACCCATATAGTATCTTTTCCGCAATGGACGTCTTATCAGCCCATCACCCCAATCAAAATGTCACACTAGCCAGCCGGATTAATGCCAGCAATTTTTTCTACTTTCTCATTACGCTGCAAACTGTCGGAATTAAAACAAAATATTTCTTTTTTGAAATTTTTTCATGCAGTGGCATCGTGGTTTGGTCAATCTCACACATTGTTGCAAGACGGGTTTGGCAATCAAATCTATTACTGCGGCCAAAATTTTGCTATGCAACGATCATTATGAGCCAATATCCTGTTCCCATTCCCGACATGATCACCAGCGCCGCAAATGACGAGGTGAAACGTCTTCGTGCGCTTCACGAACGTAAATTTCGTAAACAGACTGGCTGGTTTTTGGCTGAAGGCGCGCGCATTTGCCATGAGGCGGTTGCGCTTGGTTGGGCGATGCACCGGTTGGCATTTGTTGCTGGCCGTGAAGATGACCGGCAGGTCAGAACCCTGCTATCCGGCCTTGTCGAGTCAAGGGGGCGTGCCTTGCCAATGACCGACTCGCTTTTGCAGCGAATCAGCCGAAAAGATAATCCGCAAATGGTGCTTGGCGCCTTTGCCCAGCGCTGGAATGATCTGGATCAAGTTGGCAGAACACCAGATGAATGCTGGGTTGCGCTTGATCGAGTTCGTGATCCGGGCAATCTTGGCACGGTTATGCGCACGGCTGATGCAGTTGGTGCCGAGGGGCTGATTCTTGTTGGTGATTGCACTGACCCCTATTCGGTTGAGGCGGTGCGCGCGTCAATGGGGGCGGTTTTCAATGTACGAATAATTGCCTGTAGTGAGGCTGAGTTTTTAAAATTTACGGCTGGCTGGCAAGGTCATGTTATTGGCACAGCACTGCCGGCAGCGGTTGATTATCGCACGGCCGATTACGCTGGATCACTGATTATGTTAATGGGCAATGAACAGGCTGGCCTAACCTCTGATTTGATGAATGCTTGCACGCAATTGATCAAAATTCCGATGCTTGGACGGTCTGACTCGCTCAACCTTGCGGTGGCTAATGGCGTTGCGCTTTATGAGGCGCTTGCCAAACGTGGTCAAAGCAACTAACGGCCAAACCCCCTTTGCACGCTAGGCGGCGATATCCGAACACCAGCGGGCAAAATTGGCCTGTGCCAAATAACGCAATAAATCGGTCTTGCCGGTTTTCAGGGGCACTTCTTGGATCGCTAGTTCGCCTGATTCAAGATAGCCCCCTTGATTCTCAAAAAGATCGGCAAGCGCATAATGCGCGGCTAGTGACGAGGCACGAATGGCATAGATGGTCAAAACCATAAATAGCGCATCTTCGGATAAAAGCTGGCGGCATTTTTGCAGCAATGGGGTCAGGTCATCTTCGATGCGCCAGAGTTCGCCTTTGGGACCACGCCCATATTTTGGCGGATCAAGAATTATGCCATCGTAGCTTTTCTGGCGGCGCAATTCGCGATCGACAAAGCCGGTTGCATCATCGGTGATAAATCGGATTGGTGCGGATTGCATGCCGCATAGTTCGCGATTCTCAAAGGCCTGCGCCACGGCTTTTTTACTGGCATCGAGATGCGTGACCTTGGCACCCGCGGCGGCGGCATGAAGGCTGGCAAGACCGGAATAGGCAAATAGATTCAAAATGCGTGGCGGGCGTTTATGCGTTTGGATAAAAACCTTGATTGCCGCTGCGCACCAATCCCAATGCGCCGCCTGCTCGGGGAAAAATCCCAAATGGCGAAAGGGTGTTGGCCGGGCCAAAAAGCGCAATGATTGATAGCCAAGTTGCCACGATGGAGGCACTCCGCTTGAGAGTTGCCATCCACCACTTTCACCATCATCCTGCTCATTCTTACCGGGTATAAAAACGCCATCAGCAACCCAATCATCTTCACCAAGTCGCGGTTGCCACATGGCCTGTGGTTCAGGGCGGATGAAACGATGCTGGCCAAACCGTTCGAATTTTTGCAAATTGCCACTATCCAGCAATTCGTAATCCTGCCAGTTTGGGCTTGTAATCAAAGATAATTGACGCTGTTTCATGCGGGCGATATTGCCGATAGACGGTCAAGATTGCAACCGATCAATCATCTCGTGTCTAGGGCAGCTCTTGTCATATTTATGAAGATCGCACCCATATTTGTCGCAATTTTAAAAAATCAAGTTGCATTAGTAAAATTTGTCGTAGTTTTCAAAAAATGGAATAGAATGCGCAAAATATTTTGGAAAAGCTTTTATTTTTTGGAAAAATAACTATTCTAGTATCCGACATGCGCCTTGAAGGTCTGGCTGCCGCTTATAAGACTGCCATGGAGATGAAAGCAGAACATGCCATGGATCAGATAGATAAACAGATTCTTGCTCAATTACAGGTCAATGCCGCCCAGCCGGTCGCCGATATCGCGCGCAAAGTTGGGCTGTCGGTAACGCCTTGTTGGCGCCGGATTCAACGAATGGAAGAAACCGGCTTGATCCGCAAACGCGTTGCCTTGCTTGACCCACAGAAAATTGGTGTTGGCATGTCGGTATTTGTTGCTGTTCGGACTGATCAGCATAATGCCGAATGGTTACAGGGTTTTGCCAGTATGGTTGCTGATATGCCGGAAGTTGTTGAATTTTACCGTATGAGTGGTGAGGTCGATTATTTGCTTCGGGTTGTGGTTCCGGATATGGCGACCTATGACACTTTTTATCGCAAGCTGATTGCCAATGTGCAGCTAACCGATGTCAGCTCGTCATTTGCGATGGAAGAAATCAAATATACAACGGCGCTACCGCTTCCCGAGATTAATTAGGTCTGCCGGTGCTCCGCGCTTAACCCTTGGCGTATCGTTTGATCATGTCGTTGTAGGATTCGATCAGGGTCGCAATAACTGAATCTCGGCTGAACAGCCTTTCATAGGTTTCCTTCCCGCCCTTTACGAGCTTGGCGCGAAGGGCCTTGTCGTTCAGCGCGCGGTCAAGTGCTGTTACAAGCCCGTCACAATCATCAATTTCGACAAGCAACCCATCCTGTTCATCACGGACATAATGTTTGGCACCAGCCGCCTTGGTGGCAACAAGCGGGACATTAGCAAACCATGTCTCGGCAATGACAATCCCAAAAGGTTCATAGCGCGATGGCAAAACACACAAATCGGCAATGCCTAAAAGCCCCAGCCGGTCGGTACACCAACCGGCAAAAATGACGCGATGTTCAAGATTCAGGGCCGTTGCCTGTGCTTTGTATGTGTCGATCTCAGGCCCGTCTCCGGCAAGGAGAAAGACCACCTCATCATCCATTTTTGCTGCCGCATCGATCAAAAGATCAACCCCCTTTTTCCAATGCATTCGCGACAGCAATAAAACAACTTTTGACGCTTCGGAAATGCCATAGTCCGATTTTTTAATCTCACCCATTGGTTCCAATGTGCCAAAGACATGCCCGACATAGGCTCGGTCTGGCTGATTGGTGGCAGCGGCGATATGCGCGACAATATCTTTGGTTACGCCCATATGAAAATCGCAGGATTGGTAATACTTCAAATCATAATAACCGCCAAACCAACCAAGCACCGGCATTTGGGTTTGTTTTGGCGTAAAGCTGGCAGCGCGATTCATCCAAGAATGCACCAGATCCGGCTTTTCGCGCTTTATGATGGCGTTGATTTTGGCTTTTTGAACCCATTTCAACATCGGGTGAAAACTCAAAATATGATGCTCAAGATTGCAATCATCCACCAATTTCAAAAAGGCTGGATGTGGGCGGCAAATCACAATTTGTTCAATGCCAGCGGTGGCAAGTGCGCGGATCGTATCAACTGCACAGGATTCGGCGCCGCCCTGTTTTGCCCCAGCAATGATATGAAGAATTTTCATGGATTGCGCCACTCTTTGCTTTTGACCTGACGGTGAACCGGGTGCCGGTCACCGGCGCTGGTAACGGATCTACCCACCGGCAGACCCTTTGCCGTGAGCTGATTAAACCAGTTCGCGAAAATGATCGAGATGCGTTCGATACCATTCAATTGTTTCAGGCAGGAAATCGTCAAGATCGCGCGTTGGCTTCCAATCGAAATCACGAAGCATATCCATGCTGTCAGCTGGATAGATTGTGTCATTGATCAGACGGTCTTTTTCAAATGAGATATAATCGTTTAGCTTTAGATAGCTGCCAATCTTCTCGGCAATCTCAAGGTTGGAAAATGACTGTTCATGGCCAATATGATAAATATGGCTTTTGGTGGCATGTTCCGCCAAAAGATAGATCGCCATCGCCGCATCCTTGACCCATAGATAGCGCCGACGCGCCGACCCATCGCCATGCAGGGTGAATTTCCTGTCAAGCAAGCCAAGAATCGAAAAGCGGGGAATGATGTTATTGATAAACTGACCCGGGCCAGCGATGTTATTGGATCGCAGCGTCGTAATCGTTAATTCGGGGTGCATCTTTTGATACGCGCTGACAATCATATCAGCGGCGGCTTTGGATGCGCTGTAGGGGTTGGCAGGATCAAGCAGGCGAACATCAACAATCTCATCGGTTGACCCGTAAACCTCGTCAGTGCTCATGACGACCAGTTTTTTCACACCTTTTTTGACGCAGGCGGCAAGCAGGCTATGAATGCCAACAACATTGGAAATGGTTGTCGAAACGGGGTTTTTGAAAGACACATCAACATGCGATTGGGCGGCAAGATGAATAACCACGTCATCAGGCAATAAGGCTTTTTCCATCAGCTGTGGATCGCTGATATCCATGTAGAAATGTTGCGCACCCTTATTCAAAAATGCGCTGTCGATCGTTTTCCGGTTGGTGATCTTATCGACAATCGCAACTTCTTTACCTTTGGACTGTAAAAGATTAACAACGTGAGCGCCGATAAAGCCGCAGCCACCTGTCACAACATATCGCATTTTTTCTTACCTAAACCCTGTGATTTTTGAATGAACAAATCATAAACATGTCTTGCTGATTTTGCCATTGAATATTTTGGCTAGCCTATGGTTAGCCATAGCGGAGTGCATGATGTTTCAAATCATACTGCTATCTCCCAAAGCAGATTTACAGTTGAATATAAACCGACTTGATTTCGCTGTAGGAATCAAGTGTATGGGCGCTATTTTCCCGGCCAAAACCAGAATTTTTGGCCCCGCCAAATGGCAAACCCGGTGGCAAAAGATTATAGCTGTTTACCCAGACATTGCCAGACTCAAGCGCATCGGCAACGCGGTGTGCCCGCGCCAGATCTTGTGTCATCACACCAGCGCCAAGACCGAAATTGGTGCTGTTGGCGCGGCGTATGGCTTCATCTTCATCATCGAATATCAGAACCGACATGACCGGCCCAAAAATTTCTTCGCGGACAACCCGCATCTCATCATGACAATTGGTTAAAATGGTCGGCTGCATGAAATAGCCTTTTTCAAAGCCTTGTGGCTGCAGCGCGTTGCCACCTGTTGCGATCGTTGCACCTTCATCCACACCAATTTTGATGTAATCAAGAACTTTGGCAAGATGGCGCTGAGAGATCAGCGCACCCATCTGGATATCACTTGCCATTGGATCGCCAACCCGCATGGCCTCGGTGCGGGCGGTCACAGCAGCGATGAAATCATCCGCGATGCTCTGCTGGACAAAGACCCGTGTGGCGTTCGAGCAAACCTCGCCGCCAGTGTAAAAATTCGCATCAAGCGCGGTCTGAACAGCAAGGTCAAAATCACAATCGTCAAACACCAGTAAAGGCGATTTTCCACCAAGCTCTAGCGTGATTCTTTTGAGTGATTTTGCTGACTGTGCCATGATCAACCGCCCTGTTTCAACACCGCCTGTTAGCGATATTTTGGCAATGCCCGGATGTGCGCACAAGGCGGCGCCAATATCGCGATCACCATGAATGATCTGGAACAAGCCGTCAGGAAGACCGGCGGCTTGCAGCAATTCGGCAACTTTATGCGCAACAAACGGGGTTTCTTCAGATGGCTTTAGGATAAAGGCATTGCCTGCGGCTAATGCGGGCGCTGATTTCCAGCAGGCAATCTGCATTGGATAATTCCATGCGCCAATGCCAGCGCAAACCCCAAGCGGTACCCGCACGCTATAGCCAATGGCCTTGTCCCATTTGTTGAAATCACCATTTTGCGCGGTGATACAGGCGGCAAAATAGTCAAACGCATCGGTTCCTGATGGCACATCACCGCTGACAGCTTCGCTAAAGACCTTGCCAACATCACGTACTTCAAGATGCGCTAATTCGTCATTTGCCTCGCGCATCAGATTGGCGGCTTTATGCAGAATTTTGGCGCGATCAAATGCATCGGTTTTGGCCCATGAAATCTGGGCTTGGCTGGCAATCGCAACAGCTTCATTTAGCATTAAATCGCTTGCCGGTTCGATATGGGCAATCACTTCGCCAGTTGCCGGATATCGCTTTTCGATAATCGGCAGATTGCTTTTCAACGGCTTGCCGCCGATGAGTGATTGACAGATTTGCATGCGCTATTCCTCCGCCTTCTTGGTCGCCCAATTTGTCGACTGATACAAGGGGTGACTTTGTTTCTATCGATGCCTAACATAATCTGAAGAATTTAAAAAAGCATTTGATCCTGCTGGTGAATCAGCCACGCTTGACCGGATGTCGGGTTTTGATACCGCTTGGCGGCGGGGATAAGGGGGTGATCATGTCTGAAATCATTGTCGATATTGATGAGGCACG
>CAJYBL010000023.1 GCA_913064995.1 uncultured Alphaproteobacteria bacterium | reverse complement strand
CATCTTCATCAGGTGATTCACCACGTTTTCGCGTGCCGGCAACCGGTCGAATGGTGACATCCTTGCCGCGCAACCGCACCAGGATTTCAGGGCTAGACCCAACAATCGACATTTTACCAAAATTAAAATGAAACAAAAAGGGTGATGGGTTCAACCGCCGCAATGACCGGTACAGATTGATCGAGGGAAGATGAAACGGAATGCTGAAACGTTGGGATAGCACAATCTGGAACACATCACCTGAACGGATGTAATCCTTAGCTTTGGCGACCATTTCCAAAAAGGTCAATTTATCCATATTGGTCTCAGGTTCGGGAAGCGGGGTATTGGCATCGCCCATTTCAGTCTGCGGCAACGGGCGGTCCAAATCCTCGATCGCCGTGGCAAGCCGTGATTGCGCATCATCCCACGCTGATTTGGCATCGGCCCAGTCGTTTGGACGAATTTGCGTCACCAAGGTGATATTATCTTTTAACCGGTCGAAAATGGCGATTAGCGATGGCCGCAATAGCAATGAATCATCCATCTCAACCGCCGTTTGATTGGCGTTGGGAATGGTTTCGATTAATCGGATCATATCATAGCCGAAATAGCCAAATAATCCGGCGGCCATTGGCGGCAGATCGCCAGTATCAGGCATTTCAGATTGGCGCATCAAGGCACGAAGCGACTCAAGTGGCACCAGTGATTCCTGCTGGAAACCAGAATCATCGGCTGGTATGATATTGATTTCAGCGCGGCCATCACGGCAACGCCAGATCAAATCAGGGGCAAGACCAATCACCGAGAACCGGCCACGAACTTCGCCACCTTCAACAGATTCCAATAAAAAGCAATTTGGCTTGTCACCAGCCAGCTTTAGGTAGGCCGAAACTGGCGTTTGGGTATCAGCAACAAGAACCCGCGAGACAAGCTGGGGGTTGCCAGCCTGAAATTGCGCTGTAAATCTGTCGAAATTTTCACCGCTGGCAAGCACTATTGCTGGCTTCCAACCAACAATTGTTGAACCGGTGCAACATTCAGTTGCAAATCATGCTTTTCCGACAAGGACAATAACACCATATTCAACATGTCTTCTTTCATGGCGTTATTCATCACTTCGATAACGATTTTGCTGGTTTCGTTGATTTCGGCGTCTTTAGCAGCGACAATATCGATTGTTTTAACAGCGATGGCTTCACTGCCGGTTTCGACAATGCTGCTTGCGCCGGTTGCCTGCGAAAAGGCTTTATTAGCGATCAGACCCGCAGCCTGATGATCAAGGCCAAGACCGTTGCGGCGGAAAGGCTCGGTGATTGTGCCATTATCATCATTGGCTTTGGCCGCAGCTTCAGCACTGGCTTTGGCCTTTTTGATTGCCTGCACCAATTTCCAATCGGCAATGGCGCGGCTTTTCACATCATTCAGGCTTCGTTCGGTTTGCGGACTTTGCGAATTAACCCGAACCGCAAAGAACATATCGTCACCACCTTCTTGGATGACGCTTGTTTCATTCACGGCGCTTGTCCACACAAGATCAAGAACGGCGCTATCCTGTAAAAGGTCGGCGCCATCGCCATTTACAGGATTGCCATCAATGTCGAGGCCATTGCGGCTGAAATTATTGATTTTGGTAAGAGTGCCGCCAACCTTGACCGCAGCTTCAGCCAAAGTTGCACCCGACCCAAGCGCATCTTCAAATTCATTGACCTTGTCATAAAGAATGCCAATTGAATTTTCTGCACGAAGCGCATCGACAATCTTTTCCTTCACATCACCAAGCTTGGCCACGCCGCCTTCGGTAATCGCGTCAACAACCAAAATATGCTGGCCAAAGGCTGTCTCAACAGGGCCGGCAGGCGTGCCAGTGTTGGTTGCAAACGCCACATCAGCAAGCGCCGGATCAAGCGCCGATTTTGTCACAGTGCCAAGGTCAGTGTCAGCTTCTGTCCAGTCCAGCATATCGGCCGCAACCGTGGCAAAGTCTTCACGTGCTGTCAGGCGGGACAGGGCGGTATCAGCGGTTGCCTTATCGTCAAAAACCATTTGCCGGATCTGGCGTGTTTCTGGGGTGCTGAACTCGTCAATGCGATTTTCAAATGCGGTTTGAATTTCGGCATCAGTAATGTCGATGCTGCTGGCAATCAAATCAGCCGAAATGCTGGCGATTGTTGCGCTACGCAACTCGGGCGCGTCATAGACAGATTTATTTTCAGCAAAATAGGCAGCAAGCGCACTTTCGGTTGGCGCTTTGATTGTTTCGGGCGTTACTGGAAAGCTGGTCAGGCGCACACGGCGACGCTCAAGGTCGTAAGCTGCCACAATGCGGGCGCTGGCCTCATCAAAGCGTGATCCAGATGCCAAAGCGCCAACAAGCTGATCACGCATCAATACGCCATCAACACGCTGCAGATATTCACCTTCAGACATGCCAGCATTGGCAAGGGTCTGCATGAAGCGGCCTTCGGAAAAATTACCAAGCTCATCCTTGAACGAGCCTTCATTGACAATGGCGTCGCGCTGCATGTCGCGGGTGACGGTTAGACCAAGCGAACGATTTTCGGCACGAAACAAGACATCGCGCGACATCGCGCCCACAATGTCATTTAACAAACCGCCTTGAAGCGCCTCGCCAACAGTACTGTTTGGCAGATAATTGCGGCGCGTGCGCTCAAATTCCATTGCAACTTCGCGCGGTGATACCGATTCCTCACCAGCCGAGACGGCTTTATCGCTGCCACCAATAAGGCCGGTTGTGCCATCACCAATACCCCATAACGCAAAGCCACCTGCCAAAAACAGGAGAAAAAACTTCATGATTGGAGATTTGGCACCGCTGCGCATTGCCTGTAGCATTTTTGTGTCGTCCATTTCTTTGTTGGTCAGGCGGTTTGGCCTGAAGATCAAAATCTTTCATATTGGTAATAAAGATTGCCGACAAGTGGGGCAACTTCAATCTCGGAAAATAATGAGTTTCTCAGCGAAAATGCAGGTTTTTTGATCAAATTGCCGAGAGGGGTTGATCAGAAGGCTGGCATGATGACGTTCGAGCGGGTAATGTTGCGCCATCTGAACTCAATCAAGGAGTGCCGCGATGCTCTCTTTGACCTAACATCTGCCAATGATATCGGGATTTGACCAATGATTATTGCTGGAAATTGGAAAATGAACCCATCGTTAGCGGTGGCTGGCCCATTGGCGAACGCATTGACGGTACGCAGCTTTGAGCCAATAACCCGCATCCTGTTTGCGCCGCACCCTTATTTGGTGCCAATGTCGGTTCGGCTTGGGGGAAGCGATGTCCGGCTTGGTGGTCAGGATTGCCATCAAGATGAGTGGGGGGCGCATACGGGCGATGTATCGGCGGCGATGCTTCGCGATTGTGGCGCGTCTGTGGTGCTTTTAGGCCATTCGGAACGCCGCGCCAATCATGGTGAGACAAGCGCCTTAATCGCAGCAAAGGCAGCGCAGGCATTGGCGCATGATCTCGATGTGATGATCTGTCTTGGTGAAACTTTGGACGAACGCCGCGCCGGACTGGCCGAACAGATTGTAATCGATCAATTACATGCGTCATTGCCAGCAAATCTGCAGCATAGCGACGATGGCCTTTGTGGCCGGGTAATGATTGCCTATGAACCAGTCTGGGCAATTGGCACTGGCGAAGTGGCATCGCTTGACGATATCGCAGCGATGCATCAGGCCATTGCCAGCGAATTGCCAAAAAGCCAGAACGGTCATAAAGCACCATTGCCCATTCTTTATGGCGGGTCGGTGAATGCCGAAAATGCAAAGGCAATTTTCGCCATTGACCATGTTGGCGGGGCGCTTGTTGGTGGGGCCAGCCTCGATGCGGCGGCGTTTGATTCGATCTGCGAGTCGGCGGTTTTGCAAATGTCAAAATCTTAACTTTTAGGAAAAATACGCCCGATTGGCTGTCAAAGCTGTCTTTTGCGGCATTTTGGTTGAAAAACAGTCCAAGAAACCATATAAGCGGCGCAACAACCTTATTTGCAGGAAAATAAAAGATTATGGAAACGCTGGTTCTGACCATTCACATTCTGATCGCCCTTGGGCTGGTCATTACAGTTTTGCTGCAACGCAGTGAAGGCGGCGGTCTTGGCATCGGCGGCGGCGGCGGCGGCGGCGGCGGTTTTATGACTGCCCGCGGAACTGCCAATCTGTTAACCCGTTTGACAACGATCCTGGCTGTTGGCTTTTTCACCACAACAGTCACGCTTGCAATCATGGCTGGCGCGGGTAAAGAGCCGGTTTCGATCGTTGATGATGTGATCAAAGAAGCCCCTGCCAAGACATCTGGACCAATCGTTCCAACAGGGCAATAGGCCAAAGCCGGAACTCGGCCTTTTGTCAATCCTAAGAATTTTCACTATTTTGCATTTCGTTGCATTTTGTGCCTTATCAAGCACGCGGCAATAGGCTATTAAATTTGTCCATGCCTCGTTATATTTTCATCACTGGTGGCGTGGTTTCCTCGCTTGGTAAAGGTCTTGGTGCAGCAGCGCTCGCATCATTATTGCAAGCGCGCGGATACTCGGTTCGCCTTCGTAAACTCGATCCCTATTTGAATGTCGATCCCGGCACCATGTCGCCAACACAGCATGGTGAAGTGTTTGTCACTGATGATGGGGCGGAAACCGATCTTGATCTTGGTCACTATGAACGTTTTACCGGTGTTCATGCCAAACGCACTGATAATGTGACAACCGGACGTATCTATTCAGATGTTCTAGCCAAAGAACGGCGCGGCGACTATCTTGGCGCCACCATTCAGGTGATCCCGCATGTTACCGATGCGATCAAGGCGTTTGTTCTATCCAATCATGATGATGAAGATTTCATTCTTTGTGAAATTGGTGGCACGGTTGGTGATATTGAATCATTGCCCTTTCTTGAAGCCATCCGGCAAATTGGCAATGAGCTTGGTCGCGAATCAACCTGTTATTTGCATGTCACATTGATTCCCTATATCGCCGCTGCGGGTGAATTGAAAACCAAACCAACCCAGCATTCGGTCAAAGAACTGCAATCAGTTGGCATTCAGCCCGATATTCTGTTGTGCCGTACCGAACATCCATTGCCAGCCGAACAGCGCGCCAAAATTGGCCTTTTCTGTAATATCCGGCAATCGGCCGTGGTGTTGGCGCGTGATGTTACCAATATTTATGAAGTACCGCTTGCCTATCACGATGAAGGGCTGGATAGCGAAGTTGTCCGCCATTTTGGGCTTGCCGATACGACGCCTGATCTGTCGCATTGGAAACGAATTTGCCATGTTGTTGCCAATCCTGAAGGCGAGGTGAATATCGCCATTGTTGGAAAATATACCAGCTTGCAGGATTCCTATAAATCATTGGGTGAAGCGCTTGTTCATGGCGGCATTGCCAATGGGGTTAAGGTCAATATCGACTGGATTGACTCGGAATTGTTTGAACAAGAAGATGCCGCCATTCAAAGCTTGCAGCATGTTGGCGGGATTCTGGTGCCAGGTGGTTTTGGCGAGCGTGGATCAGAAGGCAAAATCCGCGCTGTCCGGTTTGCGCGTGAACAGAATATTCCCTATTTCGGCATTTGTTTTGGTATGCAGATGGCGGTTTTGGAGACGGCGCGTAATCTGGCTGATATGCCTGATGCCGGATCAAGCGAATTTGGCGATACGAAATTGCCGCTTGTCGGTTTGATGACCGAATGGACCGTTGGCAATGAAACCTTGCTGCGCTGTGCCGATGATGATCTTGGCGGTACCATGCGTCTTGGCGCGTATGAATGCCACGTGACCCCGGGATCAACCGCAGGCCGTCTTTATGGCGAGCAGATGATTTCTGAGCGTCACCGACATCGTTATGAGGTGAATATCGCTTATCGTGACCAGCTTGAGGCGGCTGGCATGGTCATTTCGGGTCTGTCGCCAGATGGCAGTTTGCCAGAAATTGTCGAGCGGGCTGATCATCCATTTTTTGTGGCGGTTCAATTCCACCCGGAATTAAAATCAAAGCCGTTCGATCCGCACCCGCTATTTACCGGTTTTGTCGCGGCATCAATGGAAAAATCGCGTCTTGTTTAATCCGCGCCGCCGCGTGATGATCGCGATATCGAAATAGGCTGATGTTATAATAGGCCTCTATTGTTTGTGGCCGGTGTTGAATGGGGCTTGCGTTTCATGTGATGTGCGGCTGGTCGTAGCGCCTTTACCGTGATTGGGAAGATGATGCCATGCAGATTGTAACCATTGGAAATGTGCAATGCGGCGGCGATTCGCCATTGCTGTTGATAGCTGGCCCCTGTCAGATTGAAGGGCTGGATCATGCGCTGTCTTGTGCTGAGTCGCTTGCCAAAATGGCCGCAGATGCCGGAATGGGATTTGTCTATAAATCATCATATGACAAGGCAAACCGAACATCGGCTGGTGCTGAACGCGGCGTTGGCATGGATGAGGGGTTGGACGTTCTGGCCGAGGTAAAGGCGCAAATTGGCGTTCCGGTGTTAAGCGATGTTCATCTTCCCGAACAATGCGCCGCGGCTGCCGAGGTGCTGGACATCATTCAGATTCCTGCTTTTTTATGCCGGCAAACCGATTTGTTGGTTGCAGCGGCAAAAACTGGACGCGTGATTAATATCAAAAAAGGGCAGTTTCTGGCACCGTGGGATATGAAACATGTTGCCGAAAAAGTTACCAATGCTGGCAATCAAAAGCTGTTATTGACCGAGCGCGGCACGTCATTTGGCTATAATACGCTGGTATCAGATATGCGGTCGCTGCCAACAATGGCGGCCTTTGGGCATCCGGTGATTTTTGATGCAACACATTCGGTGCAGCAACCGGGTGGTCTTGGTGGCAGTTCTGGTGGTCAACGTGAATTTGTACCGGTTTTGGCGCGGGCAGCGGTTGCTGTTGGCGTGCAGGGTTTGTTTATGGAATCACATGAAAACCCTGATCAGGCACCATCTGACGGGCCGAATATGGTGCCATTATCTGAAATGCCATCCGTGCTTGCAAAATTGATGCAGATTGATCAGGCGCGCCGCGCCTAGCAAGCCAATCTAGCGCCTCAAGATCAGTTGCGCTAATCGGCTATTTTCGCTATTGATCGCTCATCTCAACCCTTAAAGACCGAAAAGAGCCAAGCCCATGTCAACGATCGTAGATATTCAGGCGCGTGAAATTCTTGATTCCCGTGGAAACCCGACCGTCGAAGTGGATGTTATTCTTGAAGATGGTGCGGTTGGCCGTGCGGCTGTGCCGTCAGGCGCGTCTACCGGTGCTTATGAGGCTGTTGAAATGCGCGATGGCGATGCAGATCGTTATGGCGGCAAAGGTGTGTTGAAAGCCGTTGATGCGGTGAATTTCGAAATTTTTGACGCCTTGACTGGTGCTGATGCTTTTGATCAGGCGGGTCTTGATCAGGATTTGATCGAGCTTGATGGCACGCCAAACAAGGCGCGGCTTGGTGCCAATGCCATTCTGGGTGTGTCGATGGCGGTGGCGCGCGCGGCTGCGGACTCGGCTGAAATGCCGTTATGGCGCTATCTTGGTGGCGTGCATGCGCATCTTTTGCCAGTGCCAATGATGAATATCATCAATGGCGGCGCGCATGCTGATAATGCGCTGGATGTCCAAGAATTCATGGTGATGCCTGTGGGGGCAAGCCATTTTGCCGATGGGTTGCGTATGGGCGCAGAAATCTTTCACGCGTTGAAAAAGCTTTTGTCGGACGCGTCACTATCAACCGCGGTTGGTGATGAGGGCGGCTTTGCGCCAGCCATTAATTCAACCGATGAAGCGCTTGGCTATATCACCAAGTCGATTGAGGCTGCTGGTTACAAGCCTGGCGATGATGTGATGATTGCGTTGGATGCCGCCGCAAGCGAGTTTTGCACTGATTTGAAATATAATCTGGCGGGTGAGGGGCGTGTCCTTGGCAGTGATGAAATGAATGCAATGTGGCAGGAATTGACCGGCCGCTATCCGATCGTGTCGATTGAAGACCCATTGCATGAAGATGATTGGAGCGGGTTCCAAAACCTGACCAGCGCCATTGGTGGCGATGTCCAGATTGTTGGCGATGATCTATTTGTCACCAACCCCGAGCGTCTTAGCCGTGGTATCACCGAGGCTGCTGGCAATGCTATCTTGATTAAGGTGAACCAGATCGGCACCTTAACCGAAACAATGCAAGCTATTGATATAGCACAAAAAGCGGGCTTTGGTGTAATCATTTCGCACCGTTCAGGCGAAACCGAAGATAGCTTTATTGCTGATCTGGCGGTTGCGACAAATGCCGGCCAGATCAAAACCGGTTCGTTATCAAGATCGGATCGTTTGTCGAAATATAACCAACTGCTTCGCATCGAAGAAGAATTGGACCGCACCGGCCTTTATGCGGGCCGATCAATCTTGCGCGGCTAGGTTGGTAATTCGTTAAAAACAAGGAAACACGGCGATTCGCTTTTTGCTTGACGCGATGAATCAGCTCTGATTCACTGTTCTTATAATCGGCGTTAGGATGATTGCAAGTCATTAGGTTAGCGGGGCCGGGTTCATGTATGTAATGCGGAAAACATTGGCGTTTGCGGGCAGCTTCTTTCTGCTTGGAACGATGATCGTGTTTTTCGGGGTTCATACAGTGGCTGGTGAACGTGGTATGTTGGCGCGCCCACAGCTCGAGCGCAAAATTATGCTTGCCGAAGAACAGCTTGCCTTGCTTGAAAGGCATCAGGCATTTTTGAGTCACCGCATTGGCTTGATGCATAAGGGCGGTGTTGACGCCGATATTCTTGCCGAAACGGCGCGTGCCGAGTTGGGGCTTTACGCACCAAATGATGTGATTGTTTCAATTGATCTATCAGATTTGAAATTTTAATATCGCAAGTTGCATATTGCATGTTAACTGAATTTCAGTTTATGCTTTAAAAATACAATAAAAACAGTACAATAAAATTGTTGCAAAAATACGAAATTCGCTGAATTCTCGTCTTGTGATCATGTCATGCAGGTGTTTTGCTTTGGATGGCTAGCGCATTAGTCGGGGATTTGGTGAATTGGCAACTTTGTCTTTGTTTCACCAATTGCCCGGTTCAAACAGACCATGGATGGGCTGGCGATAAAACGCTGTCTGCCGCGGTCACAAAAGGTGGGACAAATGACGGCGAAAGCAGAAACCAAGCGCAAACGTGGCCCGGGGCGGCCGCCAAAAACAGTTGGATCAGGCGTGAATGACATGCCGCCAACCGAAGATTTGGTTGCCATGTATAAAGACATGCTGCTGATCCGCCGGTTTGAAGAAAAGGCCGGCCAACTTTATGGCATGGGTCAAATTGGTGGATTTTGTCATCTTTATATCGGGCAAGAAGCCGTTGTCATTGGGCTTCAGTCAGCCTCAAAACTGGGTGACACTGTTGTGACATCATATCGTGACCATGGCCATATGCTGGCTTGCGGCATGGATGCTGATGGTGTGATGGCCGAATTGACGGGCCGCGAAGGTGGTTATTCGCGCGGCAAGGGCGGTTCGATGCATATGTTCAGCCGCGAAAAGAACTTCTTTGGCGGTCACGGTATTGTCGGCGCACAGGTGCCAATCGGTGTCGGGCTTGCATTTTCTCACAAATATAAGAATGAGCCAAATGTCTGCATGACCTATCTTGGTGATGGCGCGGTGAATCAAGGCCAGGTCTATGAAAGCTTTAACATGGCGGCACTGTGGAGCCTTCCGGTCGTGTTTGTTATTGAAAACAACCAGTATGGCATGGGAACCAAAGTGACGCGTGCGGCCGCTGGACGGGCGCTTGCCGATCGCGGCATGGCCTATGGTATCCCGGGCAAACAGGTTGATGGCATGGATGTTTTGGCGGTTCGCACTGCCGCGCTTGAAGCCTTGGCACATTGCCGTGATGGGAATGGGCCTTATATCCTTGAAATGAAAACCTATCGCTATCGCGGTCATTCAATGTCAGATCCGGCAAAATACCGCACCCGCGAAGAGGTCGATGCCATGCGCAAGCAGCATGATCCAATTGACCAGATTCGCGATCTTTTGAAAAACCAGCATGTTGACGATGCGCGGCTAAAGGAAATTGACTCAGCCGTTAAGGCAACCGTGACCAAAGCAACCGAATTTGCCCAAACCAGCCCTGAGCCAGATCCATCTGAGCTATTTACCGATATTCTGTTGCCGCTGACCGACAACAAACTTGTTGCAAAGGTGTAATCATGGCCATTGAAATTAAAATGCCAGCTTTGTCGCCAACCATGGAAGAAGGCACACTTGCAAAATGGCTTGTTGTTGATGGCGATGACGTGCGTTCGGGCGATGTGATTGCCGAAATCGAAACCGATAAGGCAACAATGGAAGTCGAAGCCATTGAAGATGGTAAAATCGGCCAGATTTTGGTGCCTGCCGGAACCCAGCATGTAAAGGTAAATGCGGTGATTGCCATGTTGCTGGAAGATGGCGAAAGCGCCAGTGACATGAAATTACCAACGCCTGATGCGCCTGCCGAACCGGTGGCAGCGCCTGTTGCCGATGATACGAACCCGTCTGCCGAAACAGCACCAATGGCGGAAACAGTGGCAACCCCGACGGCAGAAACCGAATGGTCAGGCAGTTCGACGTCGCTTACTGTTCGCGAGTCACTTCGTGATGCGATGGCCGAAGAAATGCGCCGCGATGAAAATGTCTTTATCATGGGTGAAGAAGTTGCCGAATATCAGGGTGCCTATAAGGTAACGCAGGGGCTTCTTGACGAATTTGGCTCAAAACGGGTGATTGATACGCCAATTACCGAACAGGGCTTTGCCGGTCTTGGCGTTGGCGCGGCCTTTGGCGAATTGCGGCCGATTGTCGAGTTCATGACGTTCAATTTTGCCATGCAGGCGATCGATCAGATTATCAATTCAGCCGCTAAAACCCTGTATATGTCGGGTGGTCAAATGGGCTGTCCGATTGTGTTTCGGGGGCCAAATGGCGCGGCAAGCCGTGTGGCAGCGCAGCATTCGCAATGTTTTGCCAGCTGGTATGCGCATTGTCCGGGATTAAAGGTTGTTGCCCCTTATTCGGCCGCTGATGCCAAGGGCTTGTTAAAAGCCGCCATTCGTGACCCAAATCCGGTCATTTTCCTTGAGCATGAAGTCTTATATGGCCAAAGCTTTGACGTGCCGGATGATGATGATTGGATCGTGCCAATTGGCAAGGCCAATATTTTGCGAAGCGGAAGCGATGTCACCATTGTTGCCTTTTCGATCATGGTTGGCCGCGCACTTGAGGCGGCTGACCGTCTTGCCGAACAGGGCATTAGCGCCGAAGTCATTGATTTGCGGTCAATTCGCCCGCTTGACAGTGCAACCATTGTTGAATCGGTGAAAAAGACCTCGCGTCTGGTTACTTGTGAAGAGGGTTTTCCGTTTGCTGGTATTGGCGCTGAAATTGCCATGCAGGTTATGGAACAGGCCTTTGACTGGCTTGATGCGCCAATTACGCGTGTGACCGGCAAGGATGTTCCAATGCCGTATGCAGCCAATCTCGAAGCGTTGGCATTGCCGCAAATCGACGACATTGTTAACGCGGCGCGCACCACTTGTGATGGGTTTAAGGGGTAGGGCTGATGGCGATTGAAATTAAAATGCCGGCCTTGTCACCAACCATGACAACCGGAACCTTGGCAAAATGGCTTGTTGGCGAGGGCGACCGCGTCAATTCGGGTGATGTGATTGCCGAAATCGAAACCGATAAGGCAACAATGGAAGTTGAAGCTGTTGATGATGGCGTTGTGGCCAAAATTTTTGTTGATGCTGGTACCGAAAACGTCACTGTTGGCGCGGTGATCGCAGTTCTGGCAGAAGATGGTGAAACCGCAAGTGATGTTGCCAAAGCCGGCCTTCAGGAACCATCATCGCCAGTGCCTGTAACGTCAGTCGCAGCCGAAGCAAAAGAACGAGCCGAACCAGCACCAGTAACCGCCGCACCAGTAAAAGCAGTACCGGCCCCCCAAACCAAAAGCAGCGACAAGCCGCGAATATTTGCCAGCCCGCTGGCGCGCCGGATTGCGGCTGATCGGAATATTGCGCTTGAGGGCATTACCGGAAGCGGCCCCTATGGCCGGATTTTGCGCCGTGATGTTGAATCTGCCGCCACCGCCCCAATCGCGCAGACAACCGCAGCATTAGCAGGGGCGACACCGGCAGGGGCGACCCAGCAAGGCGACAGCTATCTTGTTGCCAATAGCCAGATGCGCAAGGCCATTGCTAGCCGTCTTCAGGACTCAAAGCAGCAAGCGCCACATTTCTATCTGACCGTTGATTGTGTAATCGACAATTTGCTCGAAGCGCGCAAATCATTGAATGCCAAGGCAGCCGAAGGGATCAAAATCTCGGTCAATGACATGATTATCCGCGCCGCGGCGATGGCATTGATTGCTGTTCCTGAAGCCAATGCGTCATGGGAAGGCGAGAATACACGGCTGTTCCGTCATGCCGATATTGCGATGGCAGTGGCCATTGATGGCGGGTTAATCACGCCAATCGTTTGGGCCGCCGAACAAAAGGGGCTTGCCGCCCTATCGCAGGTGACCACCGATCTGGCTGCCCGCGCGCGTGATGGGAAATTAGCCGCCAACGAATATACCGGTGGCAGCTTTACAATTTCCAATCTTGGCATGTTTGGTGTTCGTGAATTTGCCGCGGTCATTAACCCGCCGCATGGTGGTATTCTAGCGGTTGGTGCCGGTGAACAGCGGCCGATTGTCATTGATGGCAATCTTGCCGTGGCAACGGTGATGAGCGTTACCCTTTCGGCCGATCATCGCGCTGTTGACGGGGCGGTTGGTGCTAGATGGCTTCAGGCCTTTAAGGGGTTTGTTGAAAATCCCGTTACCATGCTTTTGTAAGGCACGATGCCGTTGTAATGCGCCGTGCGATTGACCAATTGCAAGCCTACCAGTTGTCCGATTAGGAGACAAGAATGACCGATACCCAATTTGATATTGCCGTGATTGGTGGCGGGCCTGGTGGCTATGTTGCGGCCATTCGGGCGGCCCAGCTTGGGCTAAAGCCGGTGGTGATCGAGCGTGAGAATCTTGGTGGTATCTGCCTGAATTGGGGCTGTATTCCAACCAAAGCATTGCTGCGCGCTGCCGAATTGCGTCATTCAATTGATGAAATGGCCGATTTCGGCATCACTGTTGGCGAGGTGAAAGTCGATCTTGCGGCTGTGGTGAAACGGTCACGCAAGGTTGCCGGCCGCCTGTCGATGGGGGTCAAGCATCTGCTGAAAAAAAACAAGGTGACTGTGATTGCGGCCGGAGCCAAGCTTGGCGCAGCCA
>CAJYBL010000022.1 GCA_913064995.1 uncultured Alphaproteobacteria bacterium | reverse complement strand
CAACCGGAATCAGCACGCCCCAAGGCCGCATTCATGACCGTCTGATCAGCCGTTATGATCTTGTCGATCTTACCTATGCCAAGCGCCCGGCAGGCATTGCCGGTGGCGGCGATTTGCTAACCGTCATTTTGACAAGCTGGCTTGCCGCAGGCATGTCGTTCAAAGACAGCTTTACCGCTGCCAGCGGGCAGGCGCATGACATCATAGATCAAAGCACCGGCCATCTGGAAATTGCACTTCTGAAAAATCTTCATCGGTTGACACCAATCAGCAAAACCGCGTCAACCGTGAAATTAGATGGCTAGGCCTAGCGCCCGCTAAGCTTGCGCTCTGCAAATAATTCAGCAATCTGAACCGAATTCAACGCTGCGCCTTTGCGCAAATTGTCTGACACGCACCAAAAAACCATGCCATTTGGAACCGTCAGGTCTTGACGAATACGACTGATATAAACCGCATCTTCGCCAGCCGCCTCATGCGGCGTCACATAGCCTTCATTGGCACGGTGATCTACAACAATCACGCCAGGTGCATTTTCCAGCAAAGACCGGACTGCCTTTTCAGTCATTGGCTTATCCGTCTCGATGAAAACCGCTTCGCTATGGCCAACAAAAACCGGTATTCGCACGCAATGCGCGACAAGCTCAATTGCCGGATCAAGAATTTTCTTGGTTTCGGCGCTCATCTTCCATTCTTCCTTGGTAAAGCCATTATCAAGGAACACATCGATATGCGGGATCGCGTTAAAGGCAATCTGCTTGGTAAAGATTTCCGGCTGCACCGAATCATTTACAAAAATGCCTTTTGTCTGATTAAACAGCTCGTCCATCGCAGGCCGGCCTGCTCCCGACACCGCCTGGTAGGTTGAAACCACAACACGCTTGATCGAAAACGCATCATGAAGTGGCTTGAGTGCAACAACAAGCTGGGCTGTTGAACAATTTGGATTGGCAATGATATTGCGGCCGTTATTTTTGATCAAACAGCCATCAACAGTCTCTGGATTAACCTCAGGCACAATCAACGGCACATCGTCATCCATGCGGAATGCCGATGAATTATCAATGACCACACATCCAGCCGCAGCGGCTTTAGGGGCAAAGGCTTTGGCCGTGTCACCGCCAGCCGAAAATAGCGCAATATCGGCGGTCGAAAAATCGAATTTATCAAGCGCCTCGATTTTCAAAATCTGGTCGTCACCATAAGAGACTTCCTTGCCAACTGATTTTTTTGAGGCAAGCGCATAAATCGTGTCCGCCGGAAAATTCCGCTCGGCCAATGTTTGCAGCATCTCACGGCCAACCGCACCGGTTGCGCCAACAACAGCGACTCTATACCCCATGATTTCATCCTCCAGTAAAGGCCCAAGATCCATATCTGCCTGGCTAAGCGGCTAAATTTCCGCCATGAACAGATATGGCAGTTTGGTCTAACGTGCCAGACGATCCATTGCGTCAAGCACGGCTTTGGTCATGCCGTCGGTGCCGGTCTGCTCGCAGCCAGGCGCCATGATGTCACCGGTTCGTTTGCTTTCCAGTGCTATATTCACCGCCTTTTCAACCAGATCAGCTTCATCGGCCTGATCAAAGCTATAGCGAAGCATCATGGCAAAGCTAAGGAACTGCGCCAGCGGATTGGCAAGACCTTTACCAGCGATATCAGGTGCCGACCCATGGACGGGTTCATACATCGCTTTTGGTAGGCCGGTTTCGGGATCAGGCGTGCCAAGCGAAGCCGATGGCAACATGCCAAGCGACCCTGTCAACATAGCCGCGCAATCCGATAATAGATCACCAAACAGATTATCCGTGACAATAACGTCAAACTGCTTTGGGTTGCGAACAAGCTGCATGGCGCAGTTATCAGCATACATATGGCTCAAGGCAACACCTTCGCCTTCGGCAGAATGAAGCGCGGTCATCACCTGACGCCACAACACGCCTGAATGCATCACATTGGCCTTTTCAACCGAGGTAAGCCGGCCATCACGTTTGCGCGCCAATTCCATGCCAACGCGGCCAATCCGTTCGATTTCCGGCGTTGTATAGGCATTGGTGTCGTAGCCTTTTTTGATGCCATTGCCTAAATCATCAATGCCGCGCGGTTCGGCAAAATAAGACCCGCCACATAATTCGCGAAGGATCATGATATCAAGTCCGGAGACGACTTCAGGCTTTAGCGTTGAGGCATCGACCAAAGTTGGAAACACCATCGCTGGCCGCAGATTGGCGAAAAGATCCATTTCCTTGCGAAGCCGCAAAAGCCCAGCTTCGGGGCGAACCTCAAAAGGGACGCCATCATATTTTGGCGTGCCAACCGCGCCAAAAAGAACCGCATCACTGGCAATCGAATCGGCAAGGGTTTCATCGGTAAGCGGCGTGCCATGAACATCATAGGCGGCACCACCAACAAGACCTTCAGACAGATCAAAGCCAAGGCTGCGATGTTTTGCCAGCCAGTCAATAATCTTCATATTGGCTTGCATGACCTCATTGCCAATCCCGTCACCGGGCAACACCATTACTTTGCGATTGGACGCCATCATCTTTTCCCTCAAGTTTTTGCTATGACCAAAACCGGTCTTGAGAACCGGTTTTTACAGCCAGGGCTGATCCTTCTCACGCTTGGCTTCATAGCTGTCGATATCATCTGCTTTGGCAAGCGTAAGACCGATATCATCAAGCCCCTCAAGCAAACATTTCTTGCGAAACGGATCAATCTCAAATGAGACGGTTGGACCATTTGGGCGGCGGATTGTCTGATTGACTAGATCAACCGATAATTCCGGATTTTCCGTATCAGATGCATCGGCCATCAAGGCATCGCGATCATCAGCACTGACAACGATTGGCAGAATACCATTCTTGAAACAATTATTGTAAAAGATATCGGCAAAACTCGTTGAAATCACACAGCGGACGCCAAAATCAAGAAGCGCCCATGGGGCGTGTTCACGGCTTGATCCACAGCCAAAATTATCACCAGCCACCAGAATTTCAGCATTGCGATAAGGCGCACGATTCAGCACGAAATCATCAATTTCGCTGCCATCCTGACGATAGCGCATTTCATCAAACAGATTCTTGCCAAGGCCCGAACGTTTGATGGTTTTCAAAAACTGCTTCGGAATAATCATATCAGTGTCGATATTCAGAATATTCAGCGGCGCGGCAACGCCGGTCAGCTTGTCAAATTTCTGCATGGGATGACTCCGTTTTCCTTAGATATTCCGCACATCGGCAAGATGACCCGACAACGCCGCGGCAACAGCCATTTGCGGGCTAACAAGATGCGTGCGTCCACCACGGCCTTGACGGCCTTCGAAATTGCGGTTTGATGTCGAGGCACAGCGCTCGCCTTCGGCAAGTTTGTCAGCATTCATCGCAAGACACATTGAACAGCCCGGTTCGCGCCATTCAAATCCAGCATCGATAAAGACCTTATCAAGCCCTTCAGCCTCGGCCTGTTCTTTCACAAGGCCTGATCCGGGAACGACAAGTGCCCGCATGCCATCAGCAACTTTGCGGCCTTCGGCAAGTGCTGCCGCCGCGCGAAGATCTTCGATCCGGCTGTTGGTGCATGAGCCGATAAACACTGTATCAACCTTGATATCGGTCAGTTTTTGACCCGGTGTCAGCCCCATATAGGCAATGGCCCGCTCCATTTTAGCGCGTTTATTGGCGTCTTTTTCCTTGTCCGGATTTGGCACGGCATCGGTGATGGCAAGCGCATCTTCAGGGCTGGTACCCCATGTTACGGTTGGCGCAATATCTTCGGCAGCAAGCGTGATTTCCACATCATAGACCGCACCATCATCCGATGGCAGCGTTTGCCAATAGGCAACGGCGCGATCCCAATGATCACCTTTTGGTGTCATTGGCCGGTTTGCCAGATAATCATAGGTTGTTTGGTCAGGCGCGATCATGCCAGCGCGGGCGCCAGCTTCAATCGCCATATTACAGACCGTCATCCGGCCTTCCATGCTAAAGCCGCGAATCACTGATCCGGCAAATTCGATCACATGGCCGGTACCGCCAGCGGTGCCGATCTTGCCAATGATGGCCAAGATCACATCTTTGGCCGTCACGCTGTCGGCAAGGGTGCCATCAACGGTGATACGCATATTTTTGGCTGGCTTTTGAATAAGCGTCTGGGTTGCCAGAACATGTTCAACCTCAGACGTTCCAATGCCAAAGGCTAGAGCGCCAAATGCCCCATGGGTTGCGGTATGCGAATCACCACAAACAATGGTCATGCCCGGAAGGGTAAAGCCCTGTTCCGGCCCAATCACATGAACAATCCCCTGCCGGATATCATCCATCGCAAAATAGGGAACGCCGAAATCAGCCGCATTTTTTTCCAAGGCCTCAACCTGGATACGACTTTCTTCATCTTCGATACCAACCGAGCGGTCGGTCGTTGGGATATTGTGATCGGCAACGGCAAGCGTGCGGTTCGGGGCGCGCACAGCGCGGCCATTATTGCGAAGCCCTTCAAACGCCTGTGGGCTGGTCACTTCATGAACCAAATGCCGATCAATATAGATCAGGCATGTGCCATCTTCCTGTTGATGCACAAGATGTGCATTCCAGATCTTATCAAACAGAGTTTTTGGAGCCGACATATCATTCTCCTGATTGCTGCCGGCGAGGAGGTCATCTCAAAGCCGGTCTGGCAATTTAAGAAGATGACGCCTCGCGATAGGTTACTTTTTCAGCGATACGAGCCGCTTTACCGGTACGGCCACGCAAATAATATAGCTTGGCACGACGAACACGACCACGACGCATTACCGTTACACCGGCAACCTGTGGCGCATGTGTTGGGAATACGCGCTCGACGCCTTCACCATAGGAAATCTTCCGAACGGTGAATGACGAATTCACGCCATCGCTTTTCCGCGCAATACAAACCCCTTCAAAGGCCTGAATCCGCTCGCGCGTACCTTCAATAACTTTCACATCAACACGAACGGTGTCACCGGGTGCAAATTCTGGCAACTGACGTTGGCCAAGCACTTTCTCGATCTGTTTATTGCCTATGCGGTCAATGATGTTCATCGCCCCATTCCCTTCATAAATTCCGTGTTACCCTTGCCGGTTATTCTACAGGCGGCCAGCCCCGTGCTGGTGGGTCACTTACTTTTGCCCTTTTGCAGTGCCTGCCGATCCAGATATTGTTGCCACAAATCCGGACGCCGACGCTGCGTCTCTTTTTCTGCCTCCGCCTGTCGCCATTCGGCAATCTTGCGGTGGTGGCCCGATGCCAGAATTTCCGGCGCTTCGATGCCATTCCAGACACGGGGTTGGGTATAATGCGAGTGTTCCAACAACCCGGTCTCAAAACTTTCTTCGCGATGGCTGGCTTCTTTGCCCATAACACCGGGCAACAGACGAATCACCGAATCCATCACTGTCAGCGCTGCTGTTTCGCCGCCTGACAAAATATAGTCACCGATACTGACTTCCATCATATCGGCAGAATCGATCACGCGCTGATCAACCCCTTCATACCGCCCACACAAAAACACCGCCCCTTTGGCAGCGGCCAGATCGCGCACCAGCGCCTGATCCAGCACCCTGCCACGCGGTGACAGGTAAAGTCGCGGGCCCGGACAATCCACCACTGCGGCCAAGGCCGCAGCAACAACATCCGGTTTTAGCACCATACCAACACCACCGCCAAGGGGGGTATCATCCACAGTCCGGTGCTTATCGCGCGCAAAGTCGCGAATGTCCAGCGTTTTCAGCGCCCAAATGCCTTCATTTAGCGATTTTCCTGCCAATGAATGGGCCAAATGTCCCGGAAACATATCCGGAAACAAAGTTAAAACCGTTGCCTGCCAATGTGGCAAAGCCGGATTAGCATCGGTTTGCCAGTCTTGATGAGGTTCGGTTTTGGTCATTTTCCTCATCCTTTCCATAAACGCAGACGCCATTGGTTGTGGCCGGATTAGGCTGGTGCATCACCATCTATGGCATCATCGAGCAAACCAGCCGGCACCAACAAATCGATTGTTTTTGCCACCATATCAACCGCAAGCAGCCGGTCACCACCAAAAGGAACCATGATCGTTGGCCCTGATTCGACCGCAAGTTCGGCAATTTCACCAGCCCCAAAATCATGGATGGCAACCAATTTGCCAAGCCTTTGACCATTTTGGTCAGTCACCGCCATTCCCAGCAAATCAGCATGATAGATTTCACCATCATCCAGATCGGGAAGCCGGTCACGCGACACATGAAGCGTGACTCCACGAAGCGCCTCAGCGGCCTCACGCGTTTCAACGCCTTTTGCCCGAACAATGGCCAATCCCTTGGCATTGACCGAGGTGACCTGCAACTGTAATTGCCGACCATCATCCAATGTAACCGGCCCATAAGCCGACAGCGCTTGAGGCGTCGCGGTAAAGGGTTTTACCTTGAACTGCCCCTTGATCCCTTGTGGGCCAACAATCGCGCCAATCAGCAAATGGCCGCTTATCACTAGCTGTCCGCCTTTTCCTCTGCAGCAGCCTCTTCAGCAGCAGCCTCTTCAGCAGGCGCCTCTTCTGCTGGAGCCTCCTCAGCAACAGCTGCTTCAGCAGGCGCCTCTTCTGCTGGAGCTTCTTCAGCAACAGCTTCTTCAGCAGGCGCCTCTTCAGCAACAGCTGCTTCTGCTGCCGCAGATGCGGCTTCAGCTTCACGTTCAGCGCGCTTTTTACCCGGTGCTGATTTTTTTGGTTGGTCGCGAATAACCGGTGCCTCGGCAAGGCCAGCCGCAGCCAACATTTTATGAACACGATCGGTTGGTTTGGCGCCTTGTCCAAGCCAGAAAGTGATGCGCTCACTGTTCAGCGTCATGCGCTGCTCATGCTCTTTTGGCACCATAGGATTATAAGTGCCAACACGCTCGACATAGCGACCATCACGTGGTGCTGAAGCTTCGGCAACAACAATCCGGTAAAATGGGCGTTTTTTTGCACCGCCGCGTGCCAGTCTGATTTTCAAAGCCATGAATTTATCCCTTTCATTGGCGTTAGTCGTCAATAATTTCTATTTTTTCTTACCGTCAGGTTTGCCACCCAATCCCGGTAATCCATTGGCAAGGCTGCTTCCCAATCCTTTGGCAAGCCCGCCGCCCAATCCTTTTCCAAACCCAGATGAGCCCAGCCCCGATGGGCCAAGTCCTGATGAGCCAAGCCCGCGAGACAGCGCGCCAAGATCAGGCATTCCACCGCCACCGCCAGGCATACCACTGCCACCAAGCATTGCTTTCATCGCCGCAGCACCGGTTTTGCCGCCCATCTTTTTCATCATTCGGGCCATATCTTGATATTGCTTGACCAGCCGGTTAACATCTTGAACCGTTGTTCCAGACCCGGCCGCAATGCGTTTGCGCCGTGACGCATTCAACAAGCCAACAGCAATACGTTCTTTTTTGGTCATTGATAGAATGATCGCTTCTTGCCGTTTGATCATGCTGTCATCAATGCCGGCAGCCGCAATTTGTTTCTGCATTTTGCCAATGCCGGGCAGCATGCCCATCAAACCGCCAAGCCCGCCCATTTTCTGTAACTGGCGAATTTGCGCCAGAAAATCATTCATATCGAACTGACCCTTGGCCATGCGCTTGGCCAGCCGTTCGGCTTCTTCGACCTCGATGGCTTCAGAAGCTTTTTCGACAAGCGCGACAACATCGCCCATATCCAGAATTCGGCCAGCCAAACGCGCTGGATCAAATTCTTCAAGCGCATCCTGCTTTTCACCAACACCGGCAAATTTAATTGGGCAGCCCGTCACGTGGCGCATCGACAAAGCGGCACCACCGCGCGCATCACCATCAAGACGGGTTAGCGCAATGCCGGTAACGCCAACCGCCTTATGAAACGCTTCGGCTGTATTGACCGCATCCTGTCCAGTCATTGCATCGGCAACAAGCAGGATCTCATGTGGGTTGGTTGCCTGTTTGATATCGCGCAATTCGGCCATCAAGCCTTCGTCAATGCTAAGACGGCCAGCCGTATCCAAAATTAAAACATCATAGGCTTGCAATTTTGCGGCCTGCAAAGCGCGTTTGGCAATTTGCGTTGGGCTTTCGCCATCAACCTCGTTCAGCACGCCAACATCGGCTTGATTACCAAGCATGCGCAATTGCTCGCGCGCAGCCGGACGCGTCACGTCAAGCGAGGCCAGCATGACCTTTTTGCGATCGCGGCTACGCAGCCGTAATGCCAATTTACCTGCTGTTGTGGTTTTACCCGAACCCTGCAACCCGGCCATCAAAATGACGGCTGGCGGGTTGGTGGCAATATTCAATGGCGCGGCATCACCGCCGAGCATTTCGATTAAAGCATCATGGACAATTTTAATCACTTGCTGATCGGGGCGCACGGCCCGCATGCTGGCAACACCAACCGCCTGTTCACGCACTTTTTCAGTAAAGGCTTTTACCGCGGGCAAGGCGACATCAGCATCAAGCAAAGCCAGCCGCACTTCACGAAGCGCAGCATCAACATCTGACTCGCTAAGCGCGCCGCGACGTGCTAGCCCGTCAAAGACATCAGCTAATTTACTTTTCAACGTATCAAACATGGTTTTGAACCTGCTTGCCCTTAGTTATTTTGCGCTACCACCATCAACCAAATTGCAAATTACTCTTGGCACCCGTGCTCGAAAACTTCAAGGACGTGTGGAACCCGCTAAGGTCATTTCATTCGGCGATGGCCTGATTTGTTAGAAGCTATTGCGCTTTTTACCGCGAATTGTCAAGAATAAGTGATGTTCTTTATCTTGTCGAAAACACTTGGCCTTCTTCTTGAACCCCTGATCATCCCCTATCTATTTCTGGCGGTAGGGCTTTTTGCACGCTGGCGGCGCTGGCGCTGGATTATGCGGCTGGCCATTTTGACCGCCATTACCCTGCCGCTTGGCTATGGCTTTCTGCCGGTTTCTAGCCTCCCTTTGCAATTTCTGGAAAACCGGATTGCCCGCGGCGATATCGGCCAACGCCATATTGATGGGATCATTGTTCTTGGTGGATTTACCGACAATGGCATTGTTGCGCAAAGCCGCGAACATTATACTTTAGGCCGGGCGGCTGAACGATTTACCGCCGCCATGACGCTGGCGCGCGCGCATCCCGATACGCCGATACTGTTTAGTGGCTTTTCGGGGGAATTGATCCAGCGCGGCTGGCGCGAAAGTGATAATATCCGTGATCTGGTCAAACAGCTTGGCGGGCTAAGCCGAACCGTCCTTTATGAAGAAAACAGCCGCAACACCTATGAAAATGCAGTGAATAGCCGTCAAATTCTAGCAGCGGAACCCGGTACAAATTGGATTTTAATCACTTCGGCAAATCATATGCCGCGTGCCATTGGCAGCTTTGCCGCCGCTGGTTGGTCGGGCGTGATTCCCTATCCGGTTGATTTTCAAACCCCGAAAACAGGCTATGCCGATTTTTGGGACATTGATCAGGGGATCTTGCTTATACGCCAAGCCTTGCATGAATATGCAGGGCTATTGGTCTATTATCTGTCCGGGCGAAGCGTAATACTTTTGCCCGATTAGCCTTTATTCACTAACGGTACGACGATCCATTTCAGCATCAACACCGGCAAGCGCCTTGGCAAATTCATCAGCGGCAAAGGGTTGTAAATCATCAGCGCCTTCACCAACCCCGACAGCATGAACCGGAAGGCCGAATTCTTCGGCAAGCGCAACAACAACACCGCCTTTGGCCGATCCATCAAGTTTGGTTACAATCAGGCCCGACAAATCAGCAACGGCAGAAAAGGCTTTGACCTGCGACATCGCGTTCTGGCCAACGGTTCCATCAAGAACAATCACCGAATCATGCGGCGCGCTGTCATCTAATTTCCGGATTACACGAACAATTTTGGCCAGCTCATCCATCAGCTCGCTTCGGTTTTGCAACCGGCCAGCCGTATCAATAATCAACACATCGGCATTATCTTCCTTGGCCTGAACCATCGCCCGATAGGCAAGCGCCGCCGCATCACCGCCGGTTGCATCGGCGATCACCTTTGTGCCGGTTCGCTCGCCCCAGATTTGCAATTGCTCAACCGCAGCCGCCCGAAATGTATCGCCAGCGGCAAGCAATACAGTCTTGCCTTCGGCCTGCCAATTTTGCGCAAGCTTGCCTGCGGTTGTGGTTTTTCCCGAACCATTAACGCCAACAAGAAGCACAACATGCGGCCGGTTTTGGGGGTCAATCTCAAGCGGTTTGGCAACCGGTTTTAAAATTGCCTCCAGCCCATCGGCCAAGGCAAGCGCAATCGAGTCAGCATCAACTGGCCCGTCAAATTTATGCGCCTTTAAAGCAGTGGCAAGCCGGATTGCCGACGCAGTCCCAAGATCAGCAGCAATCAGCGCATCTTCAACTTCTTCCAATGAGGCTGCATCCAGTTTGGATTTGCCAATCAGCGCCGATAAAGAGGGTAGGCTGGCAAGTGATTCGCTGACCTTTTTGCTTGATTTGCTAAGACCGTCTTTTAGTTTTTTGAACCAGTTCATGCGCTCTGCGCCCCCTTTGCAACCGCACAACCAACAAGACTGTCGCCATCACGCCCGATCAATTCAACATCAACAAGCTGACCTGACGGGATAAAATCGCCCTCAAGCCGGATCTTGGCAAAATTGCGTCCATGCCCGCGATTGCCCACCTCAACAAGAAGCTGATCGCGCTTGCCAATGGCGCTATTAAGAAAATTGGCAAGCCGCACCGCACCAAGGACGCGCAATTCGGCAGCCCGCTGCTTGATCACCAAGGCAGGTGTTTGAGGCATATCGGCAGCCGGTGTTCCCGGACGTGGTGAATAGGGAAATATATGAAGATGCGTGATATCCGCTTTGGCGATGATCGCCAGGTTGGCTTGATGTGCCTGATCATTTTCAGTTGGAAATCCGGCAATGACATCAGCCCCGAAAACCACATCCGGCCGGCGGCGACGCGCCTCGTCACAAAAGCGCAGAATATCACGGGCCAGATGGCGGCGTTTCATCCGTTTCAAAATCAAATCATCACCATGCTGTAATGATAAATGTAAATGCGGCAAAAGACGTTGGTCTTTGGCAAGAACATCCATCAATTCAGCATCAGGTTCAGCCGGATCAATTGACGATAGACGCAATCTTGGCAAATCTTGCACCGCATCCAAAATTTGGCGAACCAGATTGCCAAGCCGTGGCCTTCCGGGCAAATCACTTCCCCATGAGGTGATATCAACACCGGTTAACACTAATTCCTTGCAGCCATTGGCAACGAGTCGCCGCGCTGCATCAATCAGATCACTTGCTGGTGCCGACCGGTTGTTGCCGCGTCCATAGGGAATTATGCAAAAGGTGCAGCGATGATCACAGCCCTGCTGAACCTGCAAAAAGGCGCGGGTATGTTCGTGAAAACTATCGACCATGTGCGATGCGGTTTCGCGTACTTCCATCACATCACTCACCAAAAGCGATGGCGCATCATTGGCCGCTAATTTTGTCCAGCTTGCCGCCTGCAATTTATCATGATTGCCAACAACCTGCGTCACTTCGGGCATTGCCGCCCATGTTTCAGGTGCAATCTGGGCAGCGCATCCCGTGACAATGATTTTGGCATCAGGGTGATCGCGGCGGGCTTTACGAATGGCTTGGCGTGCCTGTTTTTCGGCTTCGGCGGTTACCGCGCAAGTGTTAAAAATTATCGCATCGGAAAGACCGGCAGCGCCCGCCTGATCGCGGATCACTTCAGACTCCCAAATATTCAACCGGCAGCCAAAGGTTTGCACGTCAGGCGCATTGCGTTTGCTCATGCGCTTGTCCTCATCAATGCCAATAAATCGCCGTGAAGCACCCCTTCAAAAACATAGGCAACCGGCCCGCGCATAATCACCCGCCCGCCTGATGTGCCATCATCCTGCCAGTCGATGAATACACTGCCGCCATCCATGATGATTTCATTGCGCCGCGCACCGCGCCCTGATCGCTTCACCGCAACCCCAACAGCACAGGCCCCAGACCCACAGGCAAAGGTAATGCCGCCGCCACGTTCCCATACGCGCATGCGAAACTGGTCTGGACCAACCTTGGTCACAAAAGAAATATTCGCCCGATCGGGAAATAGTGGATGATGCTCAAGCTGAGGTCCGATATGCGCAAGATCAACCGCCTCGACATTATCGACAAATAGCACCGCATGCGGATTGCCCATTGAATGGCAAACTGCCGTCACCGGCGCTAATGCGCCAAGATCAACCGCCGCCGTATCGGCAGGGCTGGCCAAAGGCACCTCATCCCATGCAAGCCGCGCCGGCCCCATATCAACCGCGATATGATCGGCATCTTCGGCCGCACGCCAGCTTTGCAAAATGCCAGCATCCGTCTCGATCGACAGTTTTGATAATCCAAGATCACGCATTACCAGATCAGCAACGCATCTTGTGCCATTGCCACAAGCAGCAGCGTCACTGCCATCGCTATTGAGAATCTGCATGAAAACATCAGCTTTGGCCGAAGTGCGGATAACCAATATCTGGTCACAGCCAATGCCGAAATGACGGTCGGCAAGACCCTTTGCCACAGCAGCCCCAATCACATCGGGAATGCCATTTGCCGGATCGCGCGCATCAAGAACAATGAAATCATTGCCAAGGCCATGCATCTTTAAAAAAGCTGTCATAGCAAAGCATATAGCCGGTTTTTCCCCATCGCGAAAGGGGGTCGGCATGGTGATGATCGCAGGTTAGAGGGTCAGGCTGACCGGCACATGATCTGATGGCTTGTCAACGCCGCGCCAATCTCGGTGAATTTCTGCATGCGTCACCTTATCGGCAAGATCATGGCTAACCCAGATATGATCCAAACGGCGGCCGCGATCACTGGCCGCCCAATCGCGCGCCCGGTAAGACCACCAAGAATATAATTTCTGATCATCACCAAAATAGGCCCGAACCGCATCATGCCAGCCACCATCGGCAATCAACCGTTTTAACCCATCTGTTTCCACCGGCGTGTGGCTGATGATTTTCAATAATTGTTTCGATGACCAGACATCACTTGCCAATGGCGCGATATTCAGATCGCCAACCAGAATTTCGGCCTTTGGCTGATTTGCGCTGAAATGGCTTGTCATCTCGTCAATGAATTGCAGCTTATGGGCAAATTTCGGATTTGTCTCAATATCCGGAACATCACCACCAGCCGGAACATAAAAATTATGAATGCCAATGCCGTCATTGGTCATTGCCCAGATATGGCGGCAATCGGATTTGCCTGTCCATTCCATATGGTCGATATTGGCCAAGGGCTGGCGCGCAATAATCGCAACACCATTATAGC
>CAJYBL010000021.1 GCA_913064995.1 uncultured Alphaproteobacteria bacterium | reverse complement strand
ATGGTGAACTTGCCTATAAGGATATTTTGCTGGCGCTCGATGCGGCAGGCTATGATGGGTTTATCGGTGCTGAATACTGCCCGGCACAGTCAACTGAGGCCGGGCTTGGCTGGCTTGAAACGGCAAGAGGCTGGCAGAAATGAAACGGCTTATCGCTGATATTGGCGGCACATCGCTGCGGTTGGCGCATCAGCATGATGATGATCCTGCACTTTGCGATCCGGCCATTATGGCCTGTGCTGATTTCGCTACAGCGGAAGATGCTTTTGCTAATTATTGCGCCAAATACAAGCCTGATATCGACATGCTTTGTCTGGCGGTTGCGGCCCCTGTAACCGGCGCGTGGGTTGATATCACCAATAATCATTGGCGATTTGATGTAGCCAAACTGGCAGCGGCGATGGGTCTTCGTGCCTATTTACTGATCAATGATTTTACCGCGCAGGCAATGGCGCATCGAGATCTGTTGCAATATGACAGATCAATGCCGGTAAACCGCCGGCAGATTTTGCGCGATGGAACCGCTGACCAAACAGCGCCTTTGCTTGTTATTGGCCCCGGAACTGGTCTTGGTGTTGCTGCACTGGTGCCTGCTGGTGATGATATACAGGTTATTGAAGGCGAGGGTGGTCTTGTCAGCTATGCCCCGCGCAACTCCGCTGAGGACATGGTTTTGGCGCATTTGGTAAAAGAATTCGGCCATGTTTCGGCTGAACGAATTGTCAGTGGGCCCGGCCTCGAATCGATTTACAATTGCCAAACCGGTGATTACAAATCAGCGCCCAATATTGGCGCATTAGCGCTTGCTGGTGATGCGGCAGCTTTATCAGCGGTGCGATTGATGCTGCAAAGCCTTGGCACAATTGCAGCGAATGCGACACTCAGCTTTGGCGCGCGTGCCGGAGTGGTGATTGGTGGCGGTATTGCTGTTAAATTATCGGCGCTTCTTGGCGATAGTGGGCTTATTGACCGGTTTGACGATCACGGTCGCCGCGGGCCATATCTTCAATCATTACCACTTTATCTATCGGTTGACCCGCTTGCCGGATTGCACGGTGCGGCGGCGGCAATTGATAATCGCTATCTGGCGCGGCGCATCACTTTGGTCTAATGCAAATCCGTGGATTAACGTTAATCTGCCAATTAGATCGCATCCCCTCATGATGGCACTCTTGCCATGTCCGACCTAACTCCCTAGGTTAGACCTAACCTTCTTGTCAAAGGAAGGTTAAGCTTGATGCCAGACGAGCAACAGAATAACGCCAGCGTGGTTTTACCTGCCACTATGTTATTGATCCGCTATGGTAGGGATGGTGTGGCTTTCTGACGATTAACGGCAATGAGGTTAACCAAAACAGGGGCGATCATGTATAAAATTAGTGATGCGGCTCGGCGCGCGGCTTTAACGGTAAAAACCGTTCGCTATTACGCCGATATCGGACTTGTGAAACCGGCGGGCCGATCGGCAGCCGGATATCGGCTTTATGCAGAATCAGACATTGCCAAGCTGGGATTTATTGGGCGGGCACGTCGCTACAGCTTTTCGATTGAGCAATGTCGTGAACTTCTCAGCCTTTATGAAGATGATCAACGGCCAAGTGCCGAAGTAAAGCGAATTACCCTTGAAAAAATTGTCGAAATCGATCGCAAGCTTGGTGAATTGCAGGAACTGCGTGACGAATTATCCTATTTAGCTGGAAATTGCCGTGGCGATTCACGCCCTGATTGCCCAATTATCGGCAATCTTGCCAGCGGTTTAGCGGTTCAATGATGGCAAAATACAGCTAAGATAATTTTTGGTCTGTGGCTTCTGTCATATATCTATAATAATTCAGTGTCATGATACGGCCAGGTTTTCGCCCACTAGAAATGAAACGAGATGAAAAGCAAAAAAACCGATCCGATCCTTGGTGGATCAAAGGAAGACAAGAGCTTTTTTAACCGCGAGCTAAGCTGGCTAGCGTTTAACGAGCGTGTTCTGTCTTTGGCTGAGGATGACGATAAGCCGCTTGGGGAACGCATTCGGTTTCTGGCTATTTCGGCAGATAATCTGAATGAATTTTTTATGGTGCGCGTTGCCGGCCTTCGCCAGCTTGTGGATCGCGGTTTCAAGCGTTTGCCAAACGATGATGTTGATATTGAACAATTGCTAACGCAGATCATGGCACGTAGTGCCAAATTGATGGCACGCCAAAATCAGCTTTTGCCCGAATTGATCAGCTGTCTTCGTGATGAAAATATCCATGTTCTCTCGGATATTCCCGATGATGAGCAAGACCGACTTTGGCTCGAAGATTGGTTCATTGACAATGTTCTGCCATTGATCACCCCGACAACGCTTGACCCATCCCACCCTTTTCCGTTTTTCCATAATGACGGCAAGGGCATGATGCTGGAATTGACCAGCCCGGACAGCAAGCCAATGCAAAGTGTGATCTTGCTGCCGGCGAATTTGCCCCGTTTTGTCAAATTGCCTGGTGATGGGTCGCGGCTGCTTTTGGTCGAGACGGTGATTCGCGCCAGCATCATCAAAATCTATCCGCGTCATCAGCTTGTGTCGGCAGCGATGTTCAGTATTTTGCGTGACTCTGAAATTGAAATTGATGATGAGGCGAATGACCTGATCCATGAATTTGAAAATGCGCTTCGGGCGCGCCAACGTGGCAATGTGGTTTTATTGACCCTGTCGAAAGATGCGCCAAAACCAATCCGGCGCTTGCTGAAATCGGCAATGGGTATTGATGAAAATAATTTCTTTAATACCGATGGGCCGGTGGCGCTGAACAATTTTTCCGAATTGCTGGATTACATTCCCAAACATTTGCTGTTTCCAGCTTTTGCGCCGCGCTTTCCCCAGCGGATAAGCGATTTCAATGGTGATTGTTTTGCCGCGATTCGCAATAAGGATATTATCGTTCATCATCCTTATGAAAGTTTTGAGGTGGTGGTGCGCTATCTCCAACAGGCCGCAACCGATCCTGATGTTTTGGCAATTCGCCAAACGCTGTATCGAACCACGTCAAATTCGCCAATTGTAAAAGCGCTGATCCAAGCTGCCGAAAATGGCAAGACGGTCACTGCCGTGATTGAATTAAAGGCGCGGTTTGATGAGCGCAATAATATTCAGCTGGCGCGGGTGCTTGGCCGTGCTGGTGTACAGGTTGCTTATGGCCTGACCGATCTGAAAATCCATCTTAAAATGTCGCTTGTTGTGCGGCGTGAGCATGGCAAGCTGGTTTCCTATACGCATGTCGGCACCGGCAATTACCACCCGATCACCGCTGGCATCTATACGGATCTGTCCTATTTCACTTGTGACAAGGACGTGGGGCGCGACGCTTATGAAATTTTCAAATATCTGACAAGCCATGTGCAGCCAGAAAAATTGAAACGCAGCTTTATTTCGCCGCATCAATCTTTTCCCCAGTTAAAGCTTATGATTTTTGCCGAGATCGAAAATTGCAAAAATGGTCTTCCATCGGGCATCTGGCTGAAATGCAATTCGCTTGTTGATCATCGTTTGATCGGATTGCTGTATGAGGCCTCGCAGGCAGGCGTGCCGATTGAAATTATGGCGCGTGGTGTTTGCTGTTTGCGACCGGGTGTGGCCGGCCTGTCCGAGACCATTACGGTTCGGTCAATCATCGGCAGGTTTCTTGAACATGGGCGAATTTATGTTTTTGCCAACGGTGGTGAATTTCAATCTGACAAAAATATCGTGATGATTTCATCGGCTGATTTGATGCCGCGTAATTTGCGCCGCCGTGTCGAGTGTTTCATGCGGCTGGAAAACCCGACCATCCGCAAACAGGTGCTTCACCAAATTATGGTGGCGCTTCTTCGTGATGAAAAAAACGCTTGGTACTTGCAGCCTGATGGAAGTTATGTGCATCCTCATACCGATGAGACTAGCTTCTCATGCCATGATTATTTCATGTCAAACCCCAGCCTGTCAGGGCGTGGCAGTTTGGCAGCCACGCAGGATAATGGTTAGGGAATTGGGATCGAAACAATGAGCTCTTCTGCAAATCAATTGCCCATGACTGTTGCCGAACGGCTGTCTCATAAAGCCTATCAAGATGCTGTGCCACCAACCGCGCGTATTGCGGTGATTGACATTGGCTCCAACTCGGTTCGGTTGGTGATCTATGGCAAGAACGGTGCTTACCCGGCACCATTATTTGACGAGCGATCGAATTGCCGGCTTGGTGCGGGGCTTGACAAAACTGGCATGCTTGCCAGTGATCGTATTGCGGTTGCTCTTGAAACCTTGACACGGTTTGCTGCCGTAATACGCGCAATGAAGGTTGACAGTTGCTACCCAGTTGCAACGGCGGCGGTTAGGCGCGCCAATAATGGTGATGAATTTTGCCGTCCAGCTGAGATAATTCTTGGCGAGCCTATTCAGGTCTTGTCAAAGAAAGAAGAAGCAGCCTTTGTGTCGCGTGGTCTGACTTTAAACGTGCCTGCTGCGTCGGGCTTAGTTGCTGATCTTGGCGGTGGCAGTATTGAAATTGTGGCGTTAAAAAAAGGTGAGATCGAGCATTCAGTCAGTTTAAATATTGGTCATTTGTCGACTTGTGAAGAGATAGAGATAATATCTGCATTGACAAAAATTAGCTGGATCAAAAGCTTTGCAGCCAAACAGCTATTCGGTGTTGGGGGAAGTTTCAGGGCACTTGGATCGGCATTTATTGAGCGTGAAAATTATCCCTTGCCAGTACTTCATGGCCTCAAAGTCAGCAGTGATAAAGTGATAGCGCTGTGTAGTGATTTTATTCAGTCCGACTCAGCGCTTGACGGTGTGCCAGTTGCGCGGCGGGGCACCATGCCAATGGCTGCAAAAATCATCAGAGCGCTGATCGATATCTCAGCAGTGCGCCGTGTTATTGTTAGCGGCACGAGTATTCGGGATGGAGTGCTGGCAACCAATGAGTTAAACGAGACACAGCGCGCCGATTTTCTATTGGCAATCAGTCAAGAAATTGCAGGCACGAGTTTTCGTTTTGCAGGTGTTGCGAATGCACTTAAACATTTTTTGCGGCCATTAACTATAGGGCGCAAGCCCCGATTTGTGAGGATGCTCGATGTGGCCTGTAACCTTGCCGATATGTGCTGGCGTGAACACACTGACATGCGTGGTGACCTTGCTGCGCGGCAAATCCTTGGCTTGCCGGTAAATTGCATAACGCACAAGCAACGCCTATGGTTGGCAATGGCGCTGTATCACCGCTATGTAGGTCTAAAGCAGAACAAGCCACACCCTGACGAAATGGAAAGTCTGCTTAGCTCCAAACGGCGAGCCGAGGCAATAACAGTTGGGCTTGCCTTGCGCTTTGCGCTGATCTTTAGCGCTGGGACATGCGATTATCTGAAAAATATCCGGCTTGAGTGCCAGCCAGAAGTGATGCGATTACATATTGATCCATCGGCGCGCGGCCTGTTTGATTCGCATTGTCAACGCCGGTTCATTGATTTTGCAGCATCGGCAAATTGCAGTGCCGAAGTGATTTATGACTAGGCTTTTGTGGCTTGTTGATGGCCCGCCCAACACCAGGTGAGAAATGATCATGTCACAGGATAGCCATACGCAATCGCCTATCAGCCAGATTGGTGACCTGCTTGATGATGGGTTGATTCTGACCGATCTTGATGGGGTTATTCTATCAGCAAATCCGGCGGCGGTACGCTGGTTTGGCGAAAGCCTGAGCGGACAGCGGGTCTTTGATGTAATCAATACCTCTACTATTGATGAATTATTTGCCAAGGCGGTGGATGGTGCCAAGGGGAGCGAAACGTACTATGAACTAGCCAATATCACATTTGGCGAAAGCCTGAGCGGACAGCGGATCTTTGATGTAATCAATCCCCCTAATATTGGTGAATTCTTTGCCAAGGCGGCGGATGGTGCCAAGGGGAGCGAAACGCATTATAAGCCAACCAATACCATACAGCGCGAATTCCAAATGCGCCTGAAGCGGGTTGGCGATCACTCGGTTGCGCTGTTGTTTCTAGACATGACCATTCAACGCAATCTGGAAAAAGTACGTAGTGATTTTGTCGCCAATGTCAGCCATGAATTACGCTCGCCGCTAACCAGCCTTGCTGGCTTTATTGAAACCATGCTGTCGGATGAAGTGCCAGATCCGGCGATGCGGACACGATTCTTGAATATCATGGATGAAGAAGCCAAACGAATGACGCGGCTGATTGATGATCTATTGTCATTATCGCGGGTCGAGGTCGATGAACATATTATTCCCGAAAATCGGGTGAATTTAGCTGAATTACTGCATTCGGTCGGCGATAGCATGATTGGTCGCGCGATGAAAAAGAACATGAATATCAAAATCACCCAGGCCGATGATGCGCAATCGTGCGTCGCGCCGCCGGTGATTTTTGGCAATCCTGATGAGATTACTGAGGTATTTGTCAACCTTCTGGAAAATGCGATCAAATACGGATTTGACGGCAGTGATATTACGTTTACCACCACGATGGTGGCACCGCACCATGTGCGTGTTGACGTTATCAATTTTGGTGAGGGAATCGAAGAGCGCCATCTGCCACGCCTGACCGAACGTTTCTACCGTATTGATAAAGCCCGGTCACGCCAGATTGGCGGTACTGGTCTTGGGCTTGCCATTGTGAAACATATTGTCAACCGGCATCGCGGCAGCCTGTCGATCACCAGCACGCTTGGCGAAAAAACAAGATTTTCGGTTGACTTCCCGCTGGCCCCACCAGTCACGCCTCAATGAAGTTCCTGTTTGACGCATAAATTGACGAACAGAATGTGCCTGTTGAAGATGAGTTATTGATATGTAAACTGACATGTTAATTCTAATAAGTGCTTCCAATTAGCTTGGTTAGAAATAACAAGCATGCATGCCATACTCCTATGCTTATGATAGTAGCGTTATCATCTAATTAGAAAAAATAGCCCGCCGTTTTGTGGGCTTTATCGTTAATAAAAATTGTACTTTTTTAACAATGCTCAACTATATTTTAGTTAATTTAAAACCGCTTTAACTCTCTGTCATTTTGTGCATTCTTTTTCTTAATTGTTTTTGAAGGATCTTAAATTCATAAGGTTTTATTTTCTTCCAGCTGTCACATTCGTCGCGAGTGCGGCCGCACCCGATACACCAACCGTGAGGTGCAGAGAAGCTACAAACATCAATACATGGGCTCTTGTTTTTTTTCATTGAGCAAATACAAATTTTCAATGGTGGCTGCTAGCTGCGCCGACTGGGTTTAGTCACTAGTGCATTAGCTCTTGGCTGAAAGACATTCTTTCATCGACCGAGCCATTTCGCGTACAAGCTGGAAATAGAGATCTGGTCCTTTGGTTATTGACGCTCCAAGTGGATCAAGAACACCTGTTCGGGCGTCTGTGCCCTCCACAAGAGTGGTTGCCAGTTTTGGCTCAAACTGTGGCTCTGAGAAAACGCACGTGGCTTTCAAATCTCTGATTTTATTCCTCAAGTCACTCACTCGCTCAGCGCCAGGCATAACTTCAGGTGATACCGTTATAGAGCCGATAGCTGATACACCAAATCGTTGTTCGAAATATTGATACGCATCATGGAAAACAATAAAGCCCTTTTCTTGAACGGGTTCTAATTGCGCACGCAACTCTTTCACGAGTTGGTCTAACTCCCCGGCTGTTCTGTCTGCATTGGCTTCATATTTTTTTGCATTTTTTGGATCTGCTTTGACCAACGCCTCTTCTATTTCATGAACAATCGCTTTTGCGTTGATTGGGTCCAGCCATACATGTGGGTCAAATTCACCATGCCCGTGGTCATCATGATCATCCTTGGCGTGTTTTTCCTTGCCGTGGTCGTCATGATCATCCTTGGCGTGCTTTTCCTTGTCGTGGTCATCATGATCATCGTGATCATCATGCTCGTCAAACATTCCGCCTTCTCTGAATTTAATTTTTTTCAGTCCGTGGGAGTCAATCAACTTTATTGATTTGGCATTTTTGGCAATATTTTGAATTGGTCCTTCCAAAAATGTCTCCAACTCATCTCCCATCCAAAAAACTAAATCAGCATCTTGCAGCTGCTTGGCCTGTGATGGCTTGAGAGAGTAGGTGTGCGGGGATCCAGCCCCTTCAATAATCACTGTTGGCGAGCCAACTCCCTGCATTACACTAGAGACGAGTGAGTGAACGGGCTTTATCGACGTTACGACGCTGACGTCGGCATTCGCTGCAGAAACTCCCAATGAGCTGAGGGCCCAAAGAATAGTTGCAGTTTTATTTACACGCATTTTTTCTCCAAGTCTTTTGACAATAAAATAATAAAACGTTATGTTATAACACTTCCCTTTCGTAGCAATGTAGCGATATACTTGTCAACCGGGCGATTAAACTTAAAAGAAAAAGAGATTAAGCAGCATGAATGTTGGTAAAGACACGTTGGTTGCTTTAGACGGTGCTGGCCTTTCCATTTCTAATAAATGGCTTGTGCGCGAGGTATCGATGAGTGTCAGCGCAGGCGAAATTGTCACTTTGATAGGTCCAAATGGCTCTGGCAAATCAACAACTGCAAAAATGGCACTAGGGATTATGACGCCTAGCGAGGGTAGCGTCTATCGGCGTGAAAATGCTCGGGTAAGTTATGTGCCCCAGAGGCTTTCTATAGACTGGACCATGCCTCTTAGGGTTAATCGTTTCATATCACTGACGAGGTCTTTGCAAAAAAAAGAAATCAAAAGAGTGCTGTCTATGACTGAGACTGAACACCTATATGATGCTGAGGTCAGAATTCTATCGGGTGGAGAGTTTCAGCGGGTTCTGCTTGCTCGCGCTATAGCCCACTCACCTCAATTTTTAGTGCTTGATGAACCGGTTCAAGGCGTAGATTTTAATGGTGAAATTGCGTTATACAAATTAATTGAAAAAATTCGAAACGAGTTAAATTGTGGTATTGTACTGATATCTCATGACCTACATGTAGTGATGTCCAGTACTGACCGCGTCATTTGCTTGAACGGCCATGTTTGTTGCTCAGGAACGCCAGCAGTTGTAGCAACTGAACCTGAATTTAGAGCCTTATTTGGGGATCGCGCTGCTAATGAGCTTGCATTCTATAAACACCACCACGACCATGAGCATTTGGCAGATCAGACTGTTAGAAAAATCACAGAAGTGGAACCGAACGCAAGTGCCCAACTTGGGAGAGAAAACACTAGCCATGTCTCGGTGAAACGAAATGCTTGATGATTTTTTTATTCGTGCAGTCGTGGGGGGCGTGGGCGTGGCTCTGTTAGCTGGTCCACTTGGGTGTTTTATAGTTTGGCGCCGGCTTGCGTATTTTGGCGACACCCTATCGCATTCAGCATTGTTAGGTGTGGCAATGGCTCTTCTTCTTGACATGAACATCACCCTCACTGTTTTTATAATTTCGGTAGCTGTCTCACTGCTACTGATACTGTTGCAACGTCGAGCCAGCCTGTCTTCTGATGCGTTGCTCGGACTGCTTGCGCACGCGACATTAGCGGTTGGCTTGGTAGTGCTTGCATTCATGACATGGGTTAGAGTTGATTTAATGGGATTCCTTTTTGGCGATATTCTCGCGATCACAGTGAGGGACATTATAATCATCTGGTGTGGCGGGTTAGCAGTTATAGCTATTGTGTCACTTATTTGGAAATCACTACTTGCTTCAACTGTAAGCTATGACATTGCTGTTGCTGAGGGCTTGAGGCCGGACTTAGCCAACTTCGTATTCATGGTATTAATGGCTGGAGTAATCGCAATTTCAATGAAAATTGTGGGGGTTTTGTTAATTACTGCTTTGCTTATTATTCCTGCTGCGACCGCAAGACGATTTTCAGGTAACCCTGAAGTCATGGCGGTAATGGCTTCAGTATTAGGCGCAGGGAGTGTCTGGCTGGGTCTTGAGGGGTCACTTGAATGGGACACACCAGCTGGACCGAGCATCGTAGTTGCAGCTCTAGCTTTCTTCATTACGTCAGTTCTGCCGTTTCCAAAATTCAAAAAATAGAAAAGTGACAGCCACAATTCAAGCAGTGCTCCGGAGGTATGAAAACAGTGAAAAACAAACTGACGAAAAAACAGGCGCTAACTAAAAATCAATTATTGGTACTCAAAGCCTTACGAAAGGCCAAACAACCGGTTGGAGCATACGAATTACTCGATCAATTGCGAGAACACGGTTTGAAGGCGCCACTTCAAATATACAGAACTTTAGATCAGTTGATTGAGCTTAAGATAGTTCACCGCCTTGAGAGCCTTAATGCTTGGACTCTATGTTGTGATGCAGAGCATGACTCAACACCCGTTTTCGCTATTTGTAATGATTGTGGCAGTGTTAATGAGTTTTTTGATGAAAACCTTACTAGCAATTTAGCAAAAATTTCCAAAAAGAGTGGCTTTGTTGCGGATCGGTCAATAATTGAGATCCATGGTCGATGCGATCAGTGTGAGGCTAGTTAGGATAATTTGCCATAGTGTAGACCAAAGAAAAATTTTGATAATCGGCATCAAACTGACAGTTAGCGAGCCGCAGACTGCTATGCATATTTCTCAACCAAGCAAGTTGCCCTAATTCAAATGTGCATTGTCTTCTTGCTGCACTAATGATCTAACAGAATAATGCTAAATAACGCTCTACCCTATTTGGGTCTGTTGTATATGGGTGGTGCTTGGGGGCTGGGGTTCTCATTAGCCAAACTTGCTGCAGTTGATGGAACCACACCGATAGGAATTGCGTTCTGGCAATGTATTTTGGCGGGTCTTTTACTTCTGGTTTTTGTTTTTTTCCGTCGAACAAAAATTTCTCTTAGTTGGCAATTAATTAAATTATATTTAATCGTAGGGTTGTTGGGTGCCGCAATACCAACAACATGCTTCTATTATGCTGCCCCCAATCTGTCTGCTGGCGTGTTGTCAATTACAGTGACACTCGTCCCAATTCTTACCTATGCACTTGCTCTGCTTCTGCGAACTGAATTTTTTTCTGCGAAACGTGTCACGGGAATTTTGTTCGGCGCCATATCGATTTTTCTACTTGTAAGTCCTGAAAACAGTTTGCCGTCTGAAACTTCTCTCATTTGGGTTTTACTCGGGTGCGTAAGTTCACTTTGTTATGCAATTGAGAATATATATTTGGCAACGCGCGGTAGCAGCGATGTTGGCCCAATTAGGCTTGCCTGTGGAATGCACATAAGCGCATCGATCTTTTTAGCATTGGCTGCAAAAGCAACAGACAGTTTTTTCTTTTTAGAAATCCCAATTGGGAGTCTCGAACTAATCATTATTGGAATGGCTGTTATTAACGCTACTGCATATGCATTATTCGTTATCTGCATTGAGAAATCTGGCCCACTGTTTGCCAGTCAAGTTGGGTATATTGTTACATTAGCAGGTGTATTTTGGGGTATTATCATTTTTAACGAAAGTCATTCGATTTGGGTATGGGTGTCTCTTGTCACAATGTTGATAGGTTTAATGCTTGTGTCGCCAAAAAAAGACAATAAATACAGCACCGCTGATTGAGCGGGCCTAGTTCAGGGCGATGCCATAATGGGGTTTTGGGCCGAGCGATCACAATATCGTCAAAAATAATCTATGCTATTGATGGGGCCAATGTCCGTAAGCCCATAAACAATTAAGCCCTTGAAACAATTTTCCTGAATATTTCCCGCGGCTTTTGGAATGTGGAGTGGCGAGTTCAAGATGTGCTCAGCTGTTCATATATTTTCAAAAAACCACCTTTGTCATAAAACTGTAACATCGCTGTCACCTAACTGTCACAGTCGATCGCTAAACCCGAATCGATCAGACGATATGGATCGTTTGACAGATTGTGAACGTAGGAGAAAAAAATGCGTGTAACCCCTTTTCTTGTGGGCATAGTTGCTAGTTTAGCAATCTCATCAGGAGCGCAGGCTCGTGACCAGATCTCAATCGTGGGATCGTCAACTGTTTATCCTTTTGCAACGATTGTTGCTGAAAAATTTGGCCAGTCCAGCGGCTTTAAAACACCAGTTATCGAATCCACAGGTTCAGGCGGTGGCATGAAACTTTTTTGCAAAGGTATTGGGGTAGAGCACCCAGATATCACTAACGCTTCCCGTGCAATGAAGTCTAAAGAGGCAAAACTTTGTGAAGCCGCGAACGTAAAATTCCAAGAATTCGTCGTGGGTAATGATGGTATTGCATTTTCAAACAGTTTGTACGCTGTACCTAACTCAAACGTGAATAAAAACGTACGTTTCGAAATTTCGATTGCACACATAGCGGCAGCTCTTGCACATGACGTGTTGGTTGATGGTAAGATTGTTGCGAACCCTCTTGCGACATGGGCTGACGTAGATGCATATGTAGCTGGCCGAATGGGGACTGATCCACTTGGACTGCCGGCTAAAAAAGTTGCAGTACTCGTTCCGCCACCAACTTCAGGAACACGAGATGCGATGGGCTCCCTGTTCATGAAAGCTGGTTGGAAAAAACTTGGCTTATACGAGGGTGATAGTAAGAATTCATACAAAAAACTTCGTGAAGATGGTGGTGCAATCGAGGTTGGTGAGAACGATAACTTAATCATCGAAAAGTTGGCAGGTGATCCCACTTTGTTTGGAGTTTTTGGTTATTCCTTTTTTGACCAAAACCGAGACAAAGTGCAGTCGTCGGTTCTTGATGGAGTCGAGTTGAATTTTGAAAACATCTCTTCATACAAGTATCCGGGAGCGCGCCCACTGTTCTTTTATGTCAAGACACAACACGTTGGTGTTATTCCTGGGCTGAAAGAATTTGTCCAAGAGTTTGTATCTGAAAAAGCAATGTCTATGGATGGTTATCTCTTCCCAGCTGGTTTGGTGCCAATGTCAGATGCCGACTTTGCCAAGCAAAAAGCCGCGTTGGCTAACCTATAACAAAACATCAAGCTCGGGCGCGAATAGGCGCCTGAGCTTTCTCTCTTGGACCAATAAGCTTGTCATGACTAAATCAGCGTTTATCACCTTTCTTTGTTGTTGTATGGATGCTATAGCGTCATCATGTTATTGATCGGTAGTCCATATACTTATTTAGCGTTTACTTTAGCTGTGTCAGCAGTTGTATTCTGGTTAAGCATTAATCGGGTTAAGGCATTAGCAGCAAAAAATAATGATAAACCCCACTCGCGTGTCAATTACTATGGTGTTTACGCTTTAAGTTGGACCCTTGTGCCTGCTATTTTACTAGCCTTGGTATGGGGTGTCTTTGCCGATCCGTTAATTTTGCGAGCAGCTGAAGCCAGACTCTTTATCGCTTACCCTGATTTACCGCCAAGTTTCATCGAATTAAAATTAGCCCAACTAG
>CAJYBL010000020.1 GCA_913064995.1 uncultured Alphaproteobacteria bacterium | reverse complement strand
GCCGATATGGTGTTTGAGCTAAAGCCTGATTTTGCCTCGGTTGGTTTTCGTGAGATGATTGGTGATAATGGCGAGGCAGCGCGCGCGCTGGCCACAAATTTCTATCATTCAAGCCTAGCCGAGCAGATCTGTGTTCAGCATATCCTTTATGATATTGATGATTTGGTTCGGTTCCGTGTGGCGATGGCCGACGGTATTTTGCCAGATGCGCGCCCGCACGTGCTTTTGGTATTGGGCCGGTATAGTGGAAATTTCCAGTCTGATCCGGCCGAGATGAAGCCATTTATCGCTGATGGGCTAACGGATATGGCAAGCTGGTCAATCTGTGCCTTTGGTCACCGTGAATTTGATGTGATGACGGATGCGATTGCGAATGGCGGTCATTGTCGGGTCGGGTTTGAAAATAACCTTTATTTAAAGGATGGTAGCCTTGCGCCAAGCAATGCCGATCTGGTGCGCCAGCTGGCCGAAACCTGCCAGCCAGCCAGCCGCGCCGAGACCTTGGCACTATTCGCACTTTAACGGCTATTTCTGTATCAGTTGATTATTCCGCAGCCTGCTGTTCCCAAAACTCCATTGGCGGGCAAGCACAAATCAATGCACGGTCGCCAAGGGCGTTATCAACGCGGTTGACCGGCGGCCAGTATTTATTGGCCTGATAATTGCCGTCGGGGTCACCCGCTTGCCTGCGGCTGTAAGCATGCGTCCAATTATCCGCCATAATGTCGTCGGCGGTATGTGGTGCATTAACCAGCGGATTATCCTCACGAGGCCATGTGCCATCGGCAACGGCGCGGATTTCCGCAGCAATAGCAATCATCGCATCACAAAACCGGTCAATTTCAGTGCGTGATTCAGACTCGGTTGGTTCAATCATCAACGTGCCAGCAACTGGAAATGACATGGTTGGGGCATGAAACCCATAGTCAATTAGCCGTTTGGCGATGTCTTCATTGCTAATGCCGGTGGCATCCTGAATTTTCCGGATATCAATGATACACTCATGCGCAACGCGACCATGGCGGCCAGTATATAGCAATGGATAGCTATCATTCAGCCGCTTGGCGATATAATTAGCCGATAGAATGGCTGTTGCGGTGGCGTTGATCAGCCCATCTGGCCCCATCATGCGGATGTAGGCATAGGTGATCGGCAAAATACCTGCCGAGCCGAACGTGGTTGCACTGACCGCACCGATCCCATCAAGTGGTGATCCTGGCAGGAATGGTGCCAAATGCGCGGCAACCCCGATCGGGCCGATACCTGGGCCACCGCCACCATGCGGGATGCAAAAGGTTTTATGCAGGTTCAGGTGGCTGACATCCGCGCCAAATTCCGGTGGTGCGCAATGCCCAACAAGCGCATTTAGGTTTGCACCATCGACATAAACCTGCCCACCAGCAGCATGGATGATCGCACAAATATCGGCAATTGCCTCTTCAAACACACCATGGGTTGACGGATAGGTCACCATCAAAGCAGCAAGGTTTTCCTCATATTGGGTGGCTTTGGCACGCAGATCATCAAGGTCAACATCCCCTGATGCATCGCATTTTACCACAACAACTTTCATGCCGGCCATAGCCGCTGAGGCTGGATTGGTGCCATGTGCGGATGAGGGGATCAGGCAGATATTGCGGTGATGATCACCGCGCGACTGGTGGTAGCGTGAAATCGCCAGCAACCCGGCAAATTCGCCCTGCGCGCCGGAATTTGGCTGCAGCGACATCGCGGCATAGCCGGTGCATTGGCATAGCATCTCTTCCAGCCGCTCAATCATTTCGCGATAGCCAACGGTCTGATCATCCGGCGCAAAAGGATGGATATTGGCAAATTCTGGCCATGTAACCGGCATCATTTCGGCAGTGGCGTTCAGCTTCATCGTGCAAGACCCAAGCGGAATCATGCAACGGTCTAGCGCCAGATCGCGATCTGATAACCGGCGCATATAGCGCAGCATTTCAGTTTCTGAACGGTAGTTGTGAAATACTTCATGCGTCAGAAAACGGCTGGTCCGGCCAAGCTCGGCAGGTAGGCTATTTACCTGATCATCGCCATAGAGGCCGCCAAGCGCAGTAATAATTGCCGCCAAAGCTGCATCATCGATGGTTTCATCAAAACTTGCGGCTATGGCGCCATCAAGTGGGCGCAAGTTAAACCCAGCTGCAACTGCCGCAGCCATCAATTCATCGCGGTCCCCTGCTGCCTCAATGACCACAGTGTCAAAGAATGCCTGATGCCGCAGACTGCGGCCCGCATTGAGCATGGCGGCAGCAAAGCGGCGCGCCTGACGGTTGCTATGCGCAGCAATATTCTGCAGTCCTTCCGGCCCGTGCCAAATCGCATAAAAACTCGCCATAATCGCCAGCAATGCCTGTGCTGTGCAAATATTCGAAGTGGCCTTTTCGCGGCGAATATGCTGTTCACGCGTTTGCAGGGCGAGCCGATATGCGGGCCTGCCGCGTGCGTCGCGTGAGACCCCAACCAGACGGCCTGGGATCGAACGTTGCAACGACTGGTTGCAGGCAAAATAGGCTGCATGAGGTCCGCCAAACCCAAAAGGAACACCAAAGCGCTGGGTGCTGCCAACCACAATATCGGCGCCCATTTCACCAGGCGGAGTCAGCAGGGTTAATGCTAACAAATCGGCAGAGACAACCGCCAGCGCGCCGCCGTCATGGATCGCGTTAATATCGCGGCTAAGGTCACGGATTGCGCCTGTACTGCCAGGATAGCTTAAGAGGCCGCCAAAGCAATCGGTCGCAACTGGCCCGTCTATAGCCTTGATATCAATGATGATGCCAAGCGGCTCGGCGCGGGTTTTTAAAATCGCAATGGTTTGCGGGTGCGTGTCAGGGTCAACGATAAAACGGTTGCCTTTGGGTTTGTGCATCCGGTGCGCCAGCGCCATCCCCTCGGCAGCAGCAGTGGCCTCATCAAGCAGTGATCCATTGGCAATATCCATTCCGGTCAGATCCATAACCATTGTCTGAAAATTCAAAATGGCTTCGAGCCGCCCTTGCGATATCTCCGGCTGATAGGGCGTGTAGGCCGTATACCATGCCGGGTTTTCCAGGATATTACGCTGGATTACTGGCGGCGTGTGGCAATTGTAATAGCCCATCCCGATCAATGAGGTTTTGATCTGATTCTTGGTGGCAACCTCCTTTAATTCGACCAGAACTTCATGTTCCGATAATGCCGGTTGCAAGGCCATTTTGCTCTGGCGCCGGATATTTTTGGGAATCACTCTATCCAGCAATTCGGTCAATGACGAGACCCCGACGCTATCAAGCATGGCTTCAATATCAGCATCATTAAGGCCGATGTGACGGCTGGAAAATGCAGCTTGCGGTGAGGGGAGAGGTAACATAATGCGTCCTTTCGAAAATAACGACCCATTCGGGCAAGAACGGCAATGGTCGGTCAGGCCAGATTGCCGTAAAATGATCGGGCGATGCCGATTAGCCAATCATGGCATTATAGGCAGCCTCATCCATCAGTGAATCAAGGTCGCCAGCATCATTGATTTTGATTTTAAAAAGCCAGTTGGCCATTGCGCTTTCCGGCGTGATCGCGGTCAGATCGTCAAGAAGCGCATTATTTATCTCGACGATTTCCCCACTGGCAGGGCTGTAGATATCCGATGCGGCCTTGACCGACTCAAAGACGGCGACGGCATCACCTTTATTCACCGCCAGACCAATATCGGGCAATTCAACAAAAACAATATCGCCAAGCTGTTCAACCGCATGCGGTGAAATGCCAACCGCGCAAATATCAGCATCTAGGTTGACCCATTCGTGATCTTCAGAAAATTTAAGCATGATTGTCTCCTTATAGCTTGGATATGTCTAACCGCGAAAATAGCGATGTGAAACGAGTGGCAAATTCACCACGGTAATGGGGGTTTCACCGCCTCTTGTGGCGGCGGCAAGGGTGGTGCCTTCAGTGGCAAGATGGGTCTCAACAAACCCAAGTGCGGCAGGGCGATCAAGGCTTGGCGCAAAGCTGCCCGATGTGATGATGCCGATGTCAACGCCGTCATGAAGAAGGATTGTGCCATCGCGAACTGGCCGTGAACCGCTTGCCAATAGACCGACAAGCTGTCTTTTCGGACCATTTACAAATTCATCAAGAATGATATCGGCACCGGGGAAATCAGCCGCGTCACGGCGCTTTTTTGAAAGGGCAAATTTTAGCCCCGCCATTGTTGGGGTAATGGTTTCATCAAGTTCATGCCCCCATAGCGGCAGGCCTGCTTCAAGACGTAATGTATCGCGGGCACCAAGACCGGCAAGCGTGACATCACCTGTTGCCACTAGGGTTTTAGCAATATCAACAGCGGCATTGGCGGGCATGGAGATTTCAAACCCGTCTTCGCCAGTATAGCCAGACCGCGTTATCACAAGCGGAATCGTGCCAAGGGTGAAATGGCGGATATCCATAAACCGAAATCCATCAAGATCAAGGCCAAGGTAGGATAGCAACTCCGCTGCTTTTGGGCCTTGAAGAGCCAAAAGCGCCCTGTCATGATGCACATCTATCTTGGTGCTATCGTCAATATTCTGGCGAAGGTGACCAATGTCATGCGCGGCGCGACCGGCATTGACAACAAGATGCAGCCTGCCATCAAGCCGCGCCACCATCAAATCATCAAGAACACCGCCAGCGTCATTCAGCAGCATTGAATAGCGAACGCGCCCTTCGGCAACCGCGCCAATATCGGTTGGTGTCAGGCGTTCAAAAAAAGCATCGGCGCCGTTGCCGGATAATTCGACCTGCAACATATGCGATACATCAAATAATCCGGCGCCATTGCGGGTTGCGAGATGTTCGGCCTTGATACCGGCCGTATATTGAACAGGCATATCCCATCCGGCAAAAGGCACCATGCGGGCGCCATTCGCAATATGAAAATCGTAAAGTGGGGTTCGTCGTTCTTCCACTGGCCTAATCCTCTGGTCACGCGTCAAAAGTGAATACCAGTCGATGGTATTCGCCCCGTCTGTCGCGGAACCTGAGAGATTAGCTGTTTCCAATCACGCACTGTAGTGACCTGATTGGCTGATCATTTGAACCTTTTGCCAACTTTGGCTGGCTCATAAGATCACCAGTTTTCCCCTTCGGTGGACACTACCGTGTCACTTTCCAGAGTGCTCACATGAAAGAGTACATTTACCTGAGAGTTTCTGGGGGTTTGCTCCTTCGGTGTTGCTGCTACCACTCTTTCAGCGGCCAGCAATCTCTCCCCTCTCATGTATCAAGCAAAAAAAATCCTAATGCAATTTAGATTATTGGGCAAGCGTGTAGCAAATATCGAGGGGATAAAACTAAAAGGTTTAAAAAGCAGCCTTGAGAAAGCTCTTACCTATGCTCATATAAAAAGAGAGATTTTAAGAGCCCATTCTGTGCCGTTGATATATTCTGTTAGAAAAGTGAAGCTTTAATATGCCTGATGCCTGTCCGATTTGGAGCTTGCGCGACCTTTATGAAGGGGTTGATTCCCCAGCAGTGCAAACCGATATTGCCGCCTGCCGCAAGGCGGCGTTGGCGCTTGCGGCTGATTGGCAGGGTAAGATTGCCACGATTTCAGGGGCCGAACTTGCTGATGTCATCACCGCCTATGAGGCGATTCTTGAACAGCTAGGCAAGGTGCAAAGCCACGCACAATTGCTATTTGCAGCAAACACAAATGATCCGGCAATCGCCAAACATCACCAATCGGTGCGCGAAGCTGGATCCGAAATTGGCGCGGCGCTTTTATTTGTTGAGCTTGAGCTTGCGCGCCTTGATCAAGATCATGTTGACAGCTTGCTTGACGATGCTGGTTTGGCGCGGTTTTCACCCTGGTTACGGCGGGTGCGGGCGATGGCGCCGTACCAATTATCTGACGAAATTGAAAAAATGATTGCCGAACGCGCGCCAACAGGTGCCGGGGCATGGGTACGATTGTTTGACGAAACCACAACTGCAATGCGCTTTGCCTTTCAAGGCACTGATGTGACCGAAGCGGAAATTCTGGATGCACTATCCAGCACCGATGCGGCCAAACGCAAAGAGGCAGGCCAATCTTTATCGACAACTTTGAAAGGTCATCAAAGATTGCTGTCGCTGGTGATGAATACCATCGCCAAAGACAAGCAGATCGAAGATGGCTGGCGCGGTTTTGCGCGGCCAGTATCGTCGCGCAATCTGGCAAATGATGTTGATGATAATGTTGTTGATGCGCTGGTGCAGGCGGTGAATGACCGCAATGTTGATCTGTCGCATCGCTATTACAGTCTCAAAGCTAGCTGGATGGGCAAAAAACAAATTGACTGGTGGGATCGCAACGCGCCACTGCCGGGTGATGATGACCGGCATTATGAATGGGGTGAAGCAAAGCAGATTGTGCTTGATGCGTTTCACGGGTTCGATCCTGAAATGGCAAAGATTGCCTTGCCCTTTTTTGAGCAGAACTGGATTGATGCGGCACCGCGGGCGGGCAAAAGCTCGGGCGCATTCTCGCATCCGGTCGTGCCATCAGCGCATCCCTATATTTTAATGAATTTTGTTGGAAAATCGCGCGATGTCATGACTTTGGCGCATGAAATGGGGCATGGAATCCATCAGGTGCTGGCGGCCGATCAGGGCTATTTAATGTCTGATACGCCGCTTACCCTTGCTGAAACAGCGTCGGTATTTGCCGAAATGCTGGCCTTTCGCCAGCTTGTTGACAGCCAAGAAAATGCTGAACGGCGGCGGCTATTGCTGGCGGGCAAGGTCGAAGACATGCTGAATACCGTTGTTCGGCAGATTGCGTTTCATAATTTTGAAACCGAATTGCATCAGGCCCGCGTTAAAGCCGAACTGACGGCCGAAGAAATTTCGGATATCTGGATGGAAACTCAGCGTGCTGCGCTAGGGCCAGCAATTAAAACCGGCGATGATTATCGGCCGATCTGGGGCTACGTACCGCACTTCATCCATACGCCTTTTTATGTTTACGCCTATGCGTTTGGTGATTGTCTGGTGAATGCGCTTTGGCAGAAATATCAATTGGCGCAGGCCAGCAAGACCGACCATCTGTTTATCCAGAACTATAAAAACCTGCTAAAGGCTGGCGGCACCGAACGTTATGATGTGGCCTTGCAACATTTCGACCTTGATGCCAGTAAGCCTGCGTTCTGGTCGCTTGGGCTGGATATGATAAGTGGCATGATTGACGAGTTGGAAGGATTAAAATAATGGCAATGAGTGGTGATCATGACGCAGCCAGCGACCGGCAATTTGGTGGCCGTATCCGCCGTTATGCAAAAGTAACGTCAACAATGGGTGGGCTTGCGGCGCGGGTTGCCGGCGAACGCTATCTTGGTTGGGAGATTGATCGCGGTAAACATGCCGCTGATTTGCGGCAAGCGCTTGGTGGGTTGAAAGGCCCAATCATGAAAGTGGCGCAAATTCTATCAACCATTCCCGATGCGTTGCCACCAGAGTATGCCGAAGAGCTGGCAGGCTTGCAGGCTGATGCGCCACCAATGGGATGGCTGTTTACCAAACGCCGCATGGCGGCCGAGCTTGGTGCTGATTGGCAGCAAAAATTCAGCACTTTTGGCCGTGATGCGGTGTCGGCGGCATCGCTTGGACAGGTCCATCAGGGGGTGGGGCTGGATAACGCACCTTTGGCGGTAAAATTACAATATCCCGATATGAGTTCGGCGATTGAGGCCGATCTGAAACAGTTGAAATTGCTGTTCCAGCTTTATGAGCGTTATGATTCGGCGATTTCGACATCGGATATTTATGACGAATTATCGGAGCGGCTTTTAGAAGAGCTTGATTACCGTCGTGAAGCGATGAATATGCAGCTTTATCAGCATATGCTTGCTGATGAGAAAAAGGTGCAGGTGCCAAGCCATATTCCCGAATTATCGACAAACCGGCTTTTGACCATGAACTGGCTTGAAGGCCAGCGGCTAATGGCCTTTCTTGACACCAACCCCGATCAGGCAACGCGCAATGAAATTGCAAAAACCATGTTTCGGATCTGGTATGTGCCATTTTATTATTATGGCGTTATTCATGGTGATCCGCATCTTGGCAATTATTCGATTGCCAAGGATCACAGCATTAATCTTATGGATTTTGGATCAATCCGCCTGTTCCGGCCACAATTTGTCGCTGGCGTGATCGAGCTTTACAAGGCGCTTCGCGATAATAACCGTGAGCAGGCCGTCGATGCCTACGAACGCTGGGGCTTTGTCGGGCTTGATAATGAGGCGATCGATGTTTTGAATATGTGGGCCGAATTTATCTATGCCCCGCTTCTTGAAAATCGGGTTCGCCCCATACAGCAAATGCGGGGCGGCAAGGCGGGACGTGATCTGGCTGGTAAGGTTCATACTGAATTGAAACGCATTGGTGGGATCAAGCCGCCGCGTGAATTTGTTTTGACCGATCGGGCGGCTGTTGGGCTTGGGTCAGTATTCATGCATCTTGGTGCCGAAGTGAATTGGCATGAATTATTCCATGAGCTGATTGATGATTTCTCGGTCGATGCGCTTGCCGAACGGCAACGCGCGGCCGCAACCAAAGTCGGGCTTCCTGATAATTTGATTGCACCCTATGCCGGCTAGATCGGGTGCAAGATAAATTCGATCCGCCAAAAACATGTCAAAAAACGCAGCCCGTTCGCTCAGGGCTGCCTTTTTGTTAGGTGGTTATGGTAACGGATCAATGACCTGAAATAACCGCCAAAAGCTGGTCAAGTGACGTTTTGGCATCACCATAGAACATGCGGGTGTTTTCTTTGAAAAACAGTGGGTTTTCGATGCCCGAATATCCGGTGCCTTGGCCGCGCTTTGACACGAAAACCTGTTTTGCTTTCCAGCATTCCAGAACGGGCATGCCGGCAATCGGGCTGTTTGGGTCGTCTTGTGCTGCTGGGTTCACAATATCGTTGGAACCAATCACGATGGCAACATCTGTGCTTGGAAAATCATCATTGATTTCATCCATCTCAAGGACGATGTCATATGGCACTTTGGCTTCGGCTAACAACACATTCATATGCCCGGGAAGCCGGCCAGCAACGGGATGGATTGCAAAGCGCACAGTTTTGCCTTTCGCCCGAAGCCGTCTGGTAAGTTCTGCAACATTTTGCTGCGCCTGCGCTACCGCCATGCCGTAACCTGGGATGATGACAATGCTTTCGGCATCTTCTAGCGCCGCGGCAACACCATCGGCATCAATCGCAATCTGCTCGCCTTCAACTTCCATCTGCGGGCCAGCCGTGCCGCCAAACCCGCCAAGTATAACACTGACAAAGGATCGGTTCATCGCCTTACACATGATGTAGGACAAGATTGCGCCTGACGAGCCAACAAGCGCACCGACAACGATCAGCAGATCATTGCCAAGGCTAAAGCCAATCGCAGCCGCTGCCCAACCCGAATATGAGTTTAGCATTGATACAACCACCGGCATATCGGCGCCGCCAATACCCATGATCAAATGAAAGCCGATGAAAAGGGCAAGGATTGTCAGAATAACCAGCGGCAGTAACGCGCCGCTTGAGAGATACCAGCCAAGGCAGGCCAATGATGATATCGCCGCCGTGGCATTCAATAGATGCCCGCCGGGAAGCTTGGTTGCGGCTGATGTAACTTTTCCAGATAGCTTGCCATATGCAATCACTGACCCGGTAAAGGTTACCGCACCAATCCAGATGCCAAGCGATGCCTCAACACGCAAAATATTGATCTCGGCGCCAGATTTCTTTGCCAGCAATGCGGCAAACCCTTCAAGTGTTTTTTTTGCCGTGTCATCCATCGTTAGGACGTTGGCAAGTTCAAAATGCGCGTTAAACCCGACAAAAACTGCAGCCAAACCAACCAGTGCGTGCATACCCGCAACCAATTCTGGCATCTGGGTCATTTCAACTTTTGACGCAAGTTGATAGCCGATAAGTCCACCAATCGCGATCAATATCGCCGTTAGCTGCCATAGGCCAAACCCGGGGCCAATGACGGTCGCCAAGACCGCCAGCCCCATACCAACAATGCCATACCAAACGGCGCGCTTTGCGCTTTCCTGACCTGACAGCCCGCCAAGCGACAGTATGAACAGAATAGCCGCGACAACATAAACAGCAGTGGTGAAACCTAGATCCATCGTTCTGGTCTCCTTAAGATTTCTGGAACATGGCAAGCATGCGACGTGTTACGAGGAAGCCACCGAAAATATTAATTCCAGCAAAGAATACAGAAATTCCTGCAAGCACGGTCACCAGAAAGCTGCTTGAGCCGATCTGCAGAATAGCCCCAAGAATGATAATTGATGAAATCGCATTTGTGATAGCCATCAATGGTGTATGCAGTGAATGACTGACGTTCCAGATCACTTGGAACCCGACAAAGACCGACAAGACAAAAACAATGAAATGCTGCATGAAGCTGGCGGGTGCATACGCCCCAACTGCTAGCAAAGCCGCGCCACCAATGGCCAAAAGCATAACTTGATTTTGGGTCGTTTGCTTGAACGCTGCAATCTCATCAGCGCGAATTTCTTCGGCGGTGCGCTCGGGTATTATTTCCTTTGGCTTGGCGGCAATCGCCTGAACCTTGGGTGCAGGTGGCGGGAATGTAACTGATCCAGCAAATGTGGCGGTTGCACCGCGGATCACATCATCTTCCATATTATGAACAATCTGACCGTCTTTTTTGGGTGTCAAATCGGCCATCATATGGCGAATATTTGTTGCATAAAGGGTCGAGGATTGTGCTGCCATGCGGCTTGGAAAATCGGTGTAGCCAACGATTGTCACGCCGTTCTCGGTGATGATTTTTTCATTGGGAACGGTGAGATCGCAATTGCCGCCACGCTCGGCCGCCAAATCAACAATAACAGAGCCGGATTTCATGTCAGCGACCATATCAGCAAGCCATAGCTTTGGTGCGTCTCTGCCCGGGATCAGCGCGGTGGTGATAACAATATCAATCTCAGGCGCTAACCCGCGGAATTTTTCCAGCTGCTTTTCACGAAACTCAGGGCTTGATGGAGCTGCATAACCGCCGGTTGCTGCGCCATCCTGCTGTGCTTCTTCAAAATCAAGATAAACAAATTCGGCGCCCATTGATTCGATTTGTTCAGCAACTTCAGGCCGCACATCAAATGCAAGAGTGATTGCGCCAAGCGAAGTGGCTGTGCCAATTGCGGCCAAGCCAGCCACGCCAGCGCCAACAATCAAAACCTTGGCAGGCGGCACTTTGCCAGCAGCGGTGATTTGGCCCGTAAAAAAACGGCCAAAATTGTTGCCAGCTTCGATCACTGAACGGTATCCGGCAATGTTTGCCATTGACGACAGCGCATCCATTTTCTGTGCGCGGCTGATTCTAGGAACCATATCCATGGCGATGACATTGGCATCTTGGTTCGCAATCAGCGCCATTTGGTCTGTATTTTGTGCCGGATAAAAGAATGATATTAACAATTTCTCTTTTTTCAGGAATTTGACTTCATCTGCCTCTGGCGGGCGAACTTTGCTAATGACATCGGCGGTTTTCCATAATTCTGCAGCCGTTTTGGCAATTTTGACACCAGCTTTTTCATAAGCCGCATCGGAAAAGCCGGCATACAAGCCAGCGCCTGACTGAACAAGACAGTCATAACCAAGCTTTTGTAATTGTGTAGCGCTGTCAGGCGTCATGGCGACGCGTTTTTCATCAACAGCAATTTCTTTTGGAGCACCAATTATCATCTTGCCGATCCCATTGTGCATATCAACCAGTATATAAGCATTCTTGTTTTGGCTGATCGGTTGAGACTATGCAAGCCAAAACCGCAGGTCCTGCTATATGGCAGGGTGGGTAAAATGCCGCAGCACATATGAAAAAACCGCCAAATGCTTGGCGGTTTTCATGTTGAAAGACTTAAATCAGGCGAGCTCGATCTAGTAGCCTTCGCGTTCCAAGCGTTTGCGCATTAACTTGCGCACCCGGCGGGTCGACTCGGCAGCCTCGCGCGCTCGGCGCTCAGATGGCTTTTCATAAGAGCGGCGATTTTTCATTTCGCGGAATACGCCTTCGCGCTGCATTTTCTTTTTAAGAACACGCAGTGCTTGGTCAACATTATTGTCTCTAACGGTGACGTACACGTCTTTCACATCCCTTCTAAAGATATTTGATAACCCGTTTTGAGTATGTTGATTATTTATCATAGCAGTTCGTATGTTGCAAACATTAAACCACCAAAGCAGTGGCAGCGGGGTGGCGTTGGCCGGAAATATGACTATATAATGCTGTGGTGGGGCTGATTTTGACTGGTCCAGTACCTTGCGGCATTATTTTTAAGGACATCATTTATGCATGACGAACAGTTTCAGCCCAATCCTATCGCCCTTGCGATTCTGCGGGCATCGATGCCTCATGTGCCGTTTGACGGTTGGGGTGAGGCAGCGCTTATCGCTGGTGCGGCTGATTCGGGTCATGATGCCGCGGCGGTCCATAACGCTTTTCCTCTTGGCGCAATCGATGCAATCGCGCTTCATTCACGGTTGGCAGATCAATCAATGGTTGATGCGTTTCTGGCGCTTCCCGAGCGTCCAGAAAAAGTGCATTTGACGATTCGGGCGCTAGTGTTGTTGCGGCTTGAAATTGCCCAGCCCGATAAAGATGCCGTTCGCCGTGCGCTTGGTCTTCTGGCGATGCCTGCCAATGCCAAATTATCGGCCAAGCTTATCTATGACACGGTTGATTCGATGTGGCGCGCCGCAGGCCAGCGTGATACCAGCTTTTCCTTTTACACCAAGCGCGGATCACTTGCCGCGGTTTACAGCGCGACAGTGCTGGCATGGCTTGCTGATAATAGTGGCAATCTTGACGGGACCGTTGATTTTCTGGACCGACGGCTTGCTGATATTGCCCGCATCCCCAAAATCACCAAACCGGTGCGTTCGGTCATTTCGGCTGGTGAGCGGATTGCCAACAGCTTGATGCAGGGTTTAGCCAAACGCCATTCACGCTAACCATTCACGTTAGCTGGGCAGGATCAGACGGCATAGTGATAGGGTTGGGCTAACCGTGCGGTACAGCTTGTTTGCCGCGCATTGGACATTGCCAAGAAAACCGGTATAACGCGGGAATAAAGGTGGCAACCAGATCTGTAGGTCATCACCTTCGGGCGGTGATTGCCAAGAGGAGCCTCGATGCCAATTAGAGTACCTAATAATCTGCCAGCGCTTGAAGCGTTGCATGCCGAAGCTGTTGATATAATTCCGCAGCAGCAAGCTGTCAGTCAGGATATTCGGCCTTTGCGGTTGCTTCTGCTTAATCTGATGCCAAAAAAACGCGATACCGAAATCCAATTTGCCAGATTATTCGGTAATTCGCCGCTTCAGGTTGAAATGATCTTGATGACAACGGCAAGCTATACGCCGCGCAATACGGAACCGGGCTATTTACGCCGGTTTTACCGCCAGCTTAATGATGTG